>CALCIC010000853.1 GCA_937907405.1 uncultured Isosphaeraceae bacterium
ACCTGAAGGAGTCGCCTGAAGGCGAGGGTTTGTGACCCATCGCAAGGACAATCAGTGCCGCTGTTTGGTACGATACAAATGCATGCCGGCTTCGAGGGCTCTGGCTTCGAGGGCTCTGGCTTCGAGGGCTTCGAGGCTCTGGCGACCGCTGGGGCTCTGGCTTCGAGGGCTCTGGCGTCCGCTGGACTTCGACCCCCCTTTCAGAACCCTTGCAATCGCCCTGCAACGCCCCTGTCGCGGCGAGCCGGTATGATTCGACCACCAGACCGCCAAGGGGCGTTGCAACGCATTCTAGGCGTTGCAAGCCTTAGCGCGTTCGCGGCCCAGTATCCTACCGGATTCCGTCGGTACGATCCTCGCAATACCGGAAAATCGGGGGAATGGGCGCTATTGCGGGAAATCGCGGATCGGCTATAATCCGTGTCCACACAAGGATTTGCCGACTTGGAACGGGTTGCAAGTGTACGGGTGGCCATGCCTCCGAAGCCGAAGGTTGCAGGTTCAAATCCCGCCGGGCATACTCTCCTCCTCTTGCCTCGAATTTGAGTTCGAGGCGTCGTGGTCGGCGATCAGGCGCCTCAGGGCCGCGACGGTTTCCGGCGACGGTCTGAAGTTGCCCACGCGATGGCCCTCGGCGATCGTCATCGGCGTCCAGCCGTATTTGTTCTTCCGGTTCCAGACCTCGATCCTGGCGCCATGATCGGCGAGGAACTGGACGACTCGGGGAAAGTTCTTGTAGGCCGCGCCGTGCATGGCGGTTTCGCCGTTGTCGTCGACGGCGTTCACGTCGCCGCCGAGTTCCAGGGCGAGCGCGACGGCCTCCAGGGCTTCGTCCTCGGAGGAGGGTTCCTCGGCGGGGGCGAGCGAGCCGACGCCGGCCGCGGCCATCAAGGGCGTGCAGCGCTGGGCGTTGGCGAGCAGGGGGTCCGCCCCGAGCTTGACCAGAAGGCGCATCAACGGGAGGTCGGCCGTCCAGGCGGCCATCAGGAACGGCGTCGCGCCGGTTTTGCCGAGGACGCCCCGACCGGACTCCCCGCGCTCAAGGCGGGCGTTTACGTCGGCGCCGCGCGCGACGACCGCCTCGACGAACTGGAGGCTGGTCAGCGGGCCGGTGACGGGGGGCGGCGGATCGCCGTCGACGCCGTCGCCTCGGGGGGGCTTGCGGACCCAGGTCATCCGATGCAGGATCGTGAACCCCGATCGCTGGTCGGCGGGGTCGGCGCCGGCTTCTAGAAGGGCCGTCGCAAGCTCGAAGTGGCCGTTCTCGACGGCCAGTACCAACGGTGTGGTTCCTCGACCGGGCGCCCTTCCCGACGCTCTTCGAGGCTGCATCGCTTCATCGACGTCGGCCCCGGCCTTGAGCAGGAGGCGAACGACGTCGAGCCCCCCTTCCCGAGCGGCGAAGCACAGGGGGGTGAACCCGGAGGGGAGCGGCGTCCGAAAATCAGCGCCGGCTTCCAGGAGCGCGGCGACGACCTGGGCGTGTCCTTCGGAGGCCGCCCACATGAGGGCCGTTTGCCCTCGGCGTTCCTTGGCGTTCACGTCGGCCCCTTGGGCGAGGAGCGCTTCGACCGGGCCGAGCTTGCCGGTGCGCGCGGCGGTCATCAGTGGGGACTCGCCCCCCCGGAGCGCGGCGTTGGGATCGGCGCCGGCGTCGAGCAGGAGTCTCACCATCGGCTCGTCGCCGTTGGTGCAGGCCAGCGAGAGGGGCCTGACGCCGTATCGGTTCGCCGCCCTGACGTCGGCCTTCGCATCGACGAGCAGCGTGGCGGTTTCCAGATCGTCGAGGTGGGCCGCCCAGTGCAGGGCCGTCATGCCGTCCACCTGGGCCTGGTTCACGTCGGCGTTCCGGGCGATCAGAGCGCGGACGGCCGCCCGGTCCGACTTCTCGGCCGCGTCCGCGAGGGGTGAGTCGCCGGCTTGAGTCGCCGAACCCCAGGCGAGCAGAGCGAGAGCGCACGTCATGACCTGAAGGAAGGTCGTCCTCCCCAGGGAAAGGGGGGCCAGCGATCTCGGAACTTCTCGGGGTGGCGAGGGTTCCGTACTCGGACCCCGTGGACGCGGGCCGTAGCTCCTCCACACGGGGTCGAGTACGAATCCGCGCCACCCTCGAATCTCACGGCGAGCGCATCCCCGGGGCGTCGTTTCCAGGTCGACCGCAGTCGCGCCGCATCGATGTCGAACCATCGGCGATCCCCTTTCCGTTCGGCTAGATCGAGAGTGGTTCGAACAGGTCGTCGACCTTGCCCTGGCTGTCGGCGAACGAGTCGAGGTGGACGCCGACCTTGTCGAGCAGGGTCAGGTGGAGGTTGGCCAGCGGGGTCGGCTGGTCGTACCGGATGTGTCGCCCGCCGCGCATCCCGCCGGCCGCGCCGCCGGCCACGAGGATCGGCAGGTTTCCATGGTCGTGGATGTTGGGGTTGCCCATGCCGCTGCCGTAGAGGTAGAGCGCGTGGTCGAGCAGCGAGCCGCCCCCCTCCGGGGTGGCCTTGAGCTTCTCCAGGAACTCGGCGAACAGCGAGACGTGGAACTGGTTGATCTTGGCCATCCGGGCGATCTTGGCGGGGTCGTCGCCGTGGTGGGTCAGCGGGTGGTGGGCGTCGGGGACGCCGATCTCGGGGTAGGTCCGGCCGCTGGTCTCGCGGGCGAGCTGGAAGGTCACGACCCGGGTGACGTCCCCCTGGAACGCGAGCGCCTGGAGGTCGAACATCAGCCGGGCGTGATCGGCGTAGGAGGCCGGCACGCCGACGGGTCGGTCGAGGTCGGGAAGCTCGTCGTCCTTGGCGGCGGCCTCGGCCTTCTGGATGCGCCGCTCGACCTCGCGGAGGGAGTCGAGGTACTGGCCGACCCGCTCGCGGTCGGAAGGGCCGAGGCGTCGATTGAGACGGCCGATCTCCTCGACCACGGAGTCGAGCAGGCTGGCCCGCTTCCTCAGCGCGGCGCGGCGGTCGTCGGCGGAGCCCCCCTCGCCGAACAGCCTCTCGAAGACGATCCGGGGGTGCGCCTCGGAGGGCAGGGGGGTCGTCGGCGACGACCAGGAGAGGTTGTTCTGATAGACGCATGCGTAACCGTTGTCGCACTGGCCGACGGTCGAGAGCAGGTCCATCGACAGTTCGAGCGACGGCAGCCGGGTCTCTCGGCCGATCCCCCGGGCGGCGATCTGATCGACCGTGGTGCCGAGGCGGTAGTCGGTGCTCTCGGTCAGCTTCGCCCGCGCCGCGCTCAGGAACGCGGCGTTCGAGGTCGCGTGGGTGCCGGGATAGGCGTTGCGCAGCTCCAGGTTGGAGATCGCCGCGACGTGACCTCGGACGTTCGCCAGCGGGCTGAGGATCGGCGACAGTTCGTCGAGCGAATCGGCGCCCGGCGGCGTCCATCGAGTCGCGTCGCAGCCCATGGGGATGTAAACGAAACCCAGCCGGCGCAGATTGGCCGGCGCGGCCGAGGTCGCGGCCAGGGCCGTCATCGAGGGGATCATCGCGTCCAGCAAGGGGAGCGCCAGGGCGGTCCCCATCCCTCGGAGGAACGTGCGGCGCGGCAGGGCCTTTTTCGACACGATCATTCGGAGGTCCTCATCTGGAACGGCGTGCTGGTTGCGATCCCCAGAATCAACGACGTGAATCGATAGTCGTCCGCGCGGGCGTCGCGGACGATCTTGCGAACCGCCGGCGCGTCGAAGGATTCGACGCCCCTGCCCAGCGCGAAGGTGAGCAACTTCTCGGTCATCGTGCGGACGAA
>CALCIC010000854.1 GCA_937907405.1 uncultured Isosphaeraceae bacterium
CGAACCGCCGAGACCCCGTCGTCCCGCGCGAGCGCGAAATTCCGGGGTCCGGCATGAAACTTCGTTGATGCGATCAGATCAATAAGTGTCGGTGCTGGTCGTTTTCAGGGGCTGCGCCGTCCCGCGCCGTCCAGAGCGCCTGAATCCTGTCGCGACGGACTCAACCCGGCTCGTCCACCGGTCGTTTCGGGACGTTGGGCGGCTTCTTGCGCGCCCCCTTCATGAGTTCTTTGCCCTTCTCGGCCGCTTGATTCGCCTCTTCCATGTTGCTCTTGAACGCGGCCGGATCGTCCGCGCTCGGCCCGCACGCCGCCGCCGAATAGAGCAGACCGACGATGAGCAGCAGGCTGAACCTCGATTTCCTCATGGGCTTTCTCGCTGTAGGAAAAACCGGCACGGGGTCGGTCCCGTCGACGTGACCGCTCCCCGTGCCGAGAGTCTGTACCCGACCTCTTCGTCGATCAGTAGGAATCGGAGGACAGAACCTCGCCCTCATTCTTGGTGATCAGGGCGCGGAGGACCGGGCCGGCCACGGATTCCTTGAGGAACCTGACGGAGCCGTCGCCGAGCAAGACGTTGGCGCCGCCCGAGTGAAAGCTGAAGACTTCGTTGTTGGGGCCGCAGTCGTGTGCGTTCCAAGGGCACTGACCCGCAGCCGGTTGGACGCCGAGGGCGTATCCGGCGTTCTTGTTGTTGTTGATCAGCTTCGAGACCCCCGACGCACTGTCGGGCTCGGCCCAACGCCAGTGGCAGCGGGCCTCGCCGGTCGTGGGATCGAGATATCCGCCGGACGACGCCGCGAGGTTCTGTCCCACGTTCTCCCACATCCTCGGGCTGCGGCCGGTGTCCTCGTAGCAGAGGAGGCTGTTGGAGGTTCCATCGGTGATCGAGCCGAGCGTCGAGCCACCGAGGTAGGGGTCGATCTTCCCCTTGGCCGGATCGAGGTGCACCGTCTTGCTGGGCGAGACGTAGGTCTGGCCGCCCGACGGGGAGAATTGCGAGTATAGGCCGGTGGGATATGCGCTGCTGGTCATGGCCGCGAGGCTGAGTTTCTTCTGGGCCGGCGCCACACCGTAGGCCGGACTGCCGGTCGGATTGCCCATGGTGTCGAGCTCCGTGTACGGGCAGATGGCGTAGTCGGAGCAACCGTAACCGAAGTTATCCTTGCCGCCGCCCCCGGAACGGTCGCCCGCGAGGGGGTTGGTCGGACAGAGGAAGCTACCCAGAGCGGTGGCCGAAGCGGTGAAATTGTCGGGCTGGTTGTAACGCAGGCTCAGGTTAAACGCGTTGAAGACGACCGATTGCTCCATGAACGGCAGGGTGAGGGTGAACGCGCTGTGGAAATCCTGGGACTTGTAAGTCTTACCGTCCGTGAAAGTTACCGGGTGCTCGCCGCTTCGCGGCAGACTGCTGTACGTCGACTCGAAATTGTGAATGCCTAGGCCGAGTTGCTTCAGATTGTTGACGCACTGGGCGCGGCGGGCGGCCTCGCGGGCCGACTGCACCGCGGGCAGGAGCAGGGCGATCAAGACGGCGATGATGGCGATCACCACCAAAAGCTCGATCAGCGTGAATGCGCCGCGTCGAGGCGATCGCACAAGAGACTTCATGGAATCGATTCTCCGTGGAATGTCTGGTGTTGGGGATGCGAACGTTGATCAGAAGGTCGAGATTCGAGGGACTGGAAGCAGAGATCCATGATGCGACGAGCAGATCGCGAAGATCGCCGTTCGCTTGGACCGGACGAACGGCTCAAGCTGGTCGTCGGAGGACTCGACCTCGGC
>CALCIC010000855.1 GCA_937907405.1 uncultured Isosphaeraceae bacterium
GGCGCCGGCCGGCCGCGGGTCGATTCGACCATCGATCCGGCGGTCGGGCTGATCCTTCACAAAAAGGTGGGCGATCGGGTCGAGATCGGCGAATCGCTTTGCACGGTCCTGGTCAACGACGAAGCCGCGCTCTCCAAGGCTCTGATGATGATCGAAGACGCCTACAAGATTGCGGACGAACCGATCGGAGAGCCGAGACTCCTGATCGTGGACCGGCTTGAGGCCGACTTCTCGTGAGCGCGACGACCCGTCCCTCCGTGGACCTGGAGAAGGCGAATTGATGCGAACGGCGATCCTGGTTCTGTTTTTCATTGTTGCCGCCGGGCCGCCGGCGGCCTTCGCCCGCGACGGCCGGGAGGCGAAGGTCGGACCGGAAGCCGCGACGATCGACCGAGCGGCGGACGGCGTCGGCGTCGACGTCGATGAGGCGGGGCCGGTCGACGAACCGCCGACGGCGGCCCGGCCGGTCATACATCGCCACGGTTATCGGCTGTCGATCGGCTCGTGGTCGGTGCGGTTCTCGTTCCCCCCCGGGATCGACTTGCTCGACCTGGGGGATCGGGCGCGGGCCTTCATGGGGTTGTTGCTGATCGTCTGGGTCGGCGTTTACCTGTCCGACGACCGCCGCGCGATCTCGTGGCGGCTGGTCTTCTGGTGCCTGGCCGTTCAGTGGGTCCTGGCGGTTTTCCTGTTGCGAACGGCGCCGGGGGATCGGCTGCTGGGCGCGGCGGGGGGGATGGTCGACGCGCTGGTGGGGGGCCTTCGCGTCGTCCGAGACGGCCCGGCGGCGTACCTGGTCGGGTTCGTCGCGCTGCCGGCGGTCGTCCTCGGCTCGGTCGCCTCCGCGTTGCTTTATCATCTGGGGGTCGTGCAGCGACTGGTGCGCGGGTTCGCCTCCGCGACGGCGTGGCTGCCGGGGACGAGCGGGGCGGAATCGCTGGACGCGGCCGCGACGATGCTCGTGGGACAGACCGAAGCGCCGCTGACGATCCGGCCGTATCTGCCCAGGCTGACGAACTCGGAGTTGCTGACCGTCATGACCGTCGGCATGGCCAACGTCTCCGGCCTGACGATGGCGGCTTACGTCGTTTTCGGGGTCGATCCCCGGCAAATCCTGCTTTCCGTGCTGCTCTCGGCGCCGGGAGCGATCCTGATCTCCAAGCTGCTGGTCCCCGAGACCGGGACCCCCGAGACGTACGGAGGGCGTCAGCCCGCGTTCGCCCGCGCCGACGCCGGCCTTCCAGCCGCCGTTTGGCGGGGGACCCGCGAGGGGATTTGCATGGCGTTCTTCATCGCGGCGGCGCTGATCGTCGCTTTCGGTTTGATCGCGATGATCGACCGGGCGCTCGGATTGCTGGGGGGCTCGCTTGAAGCGTTCCTCGGCTGGGCGCTGGCGCCGGTGGCGTACATTCTGGGGGTGGCCTGGGAAGACTGCCGCCCGGTCGGCGCGGTGCTTGGGACGCGCACGGCGCTCAACGAATTGGTCGCGATCGCGGACCTGTCGCACCTTCGCGGCGCGATTCTCGATCGGTCGTTCATCATCGCCGGGTTCGCGCTCTGCGGCTTCGCCAATCTCGGCTCGACGGCGGTCCAGATCTGGGGGTTGGGCGCGCTGGCGCCGGAGCGCCGCGCGGATCTGTATCGCCTGGGCGCCCGGGCGCTGCTCGCCGCGACGCTGGCGAACTTCCTGTCGGCCTGTATCGCGGGGGTGCTGGTATGAAATCATCGACGAAGCGGGAAGGCGTCGCGGCCCGAGCCGACGAGGCGGCGGCCGTGTTGCGGTCGGTCCATCCAGAGCCGCCGGCGGTCGCGGTGGTCCTGGGCTCCGGGATGGGCTCGTTGGTCGATCGCTTCACCAATCAGACGGTGATCCCCTACGCGAAGCTGCCCCACTTCCCCACGCCCACCGTCGAGGGCCACGCGGGCAACGTGGTCTTCGGCTCGGTCGAGGCCGCGCGGGCGATCCTCTTCCAGGGCCGGTTCCACTACTACGAGGGGCACGACCTGGAGACCGTGACGTTCCCGATCCGGGTGCTTCAGAGCCTGGGGGTTCGGTCGTTGATCCTGACCGCGGCGACCGGGGGGATTCGCCCCGACCTTCGACCGGGGAACATCGTCTCCCTGTCCGACCACATCAACCTGATCGGCTCCAACCCGCTGCGCGGGCTCAACGACCCTCGGCTCGGCGAGCGGTTCCCCGACATGACCGAGGTCTATTCCAAGCGGCTGAGGACGCTGGCGCGGGCCGAGGCCAAGCGGCTGGGGCTCGACCTGATCGCGGCCGTTTACGCGTGCCTTCCCGGCCCGAGCTACGAGACGCCCGCCGAGATCAAGATGCTGCGGGCCCTGGGCGCCGACGTGGTCGGCATGTCCACGGCGCCCGAGGCGATCGTCGCGCGGCACGCCGGGATGGAGGTCCTGGGCCTGGCGCTTGTGACCAATGCGGCGGCCGGGGTCAAGGAGACGCCGGTCCGTCACGAGGACGTCCTCGAAGCCGGTCTCAGGTCGACGCCGATCGTGGGAAAGCTGATCCGCCGGATGGTGCTCCGCCTCGCCGGCGAATCCCCGGGCGACACCGGCCTCACCGGCGAATTCGCGACGACGGGTTGAGCCGAAACCGAGGCGGCGCGAGCCTCGTCGGGCTTACTTCGCGGCCTCGACAGTCTCCGAGAGGATCGCGATCGCCGTCGCCTCGCCCGTCGCGCCTCGGTTTCGGGGCGCGACCTCGCCGTCGCGGCGGACGTCGATGAAATGGGCGATTCCACCCTCCTCGGTCTGCGCCGACCAGAGGCGCCGCCTCATCTTCTCAAGGCGAGGCGCGATCGCGTCGTCGGTCTCCAGCCCCATGAGGCGGAACGCGTAGAGCAACACCCCCAGCTTGAACGAACAATGGGGATAGGCGGCGCTCGCTCCGCTCTGGAACCGGAGCCAGTCCTTCTGCGACGCGTAATCGACGAGGACCCCCGCGCGGTCGTCCCAGAAGACGGCGTCGTCGGGATCGGCGCCGCGGTCGTCCTTGACGATCCCCAGGATGCGGCGGCGAGCCTGATCCTTGCGCCCCTTCCAGAAATCGTGGAGCGCCTGGTAGGCGGCGTGCTCGGCGAACCGGGCCGGGTGGCCGACCTCGAACCCGGCGTCCCATTTCTGGAGGAAGTCGCGGACGTCGACGCTTCGACCGCCGTCGATCGGGAAGCGGCCCAGCGAGTGGCCGTGGACGAAGTCGACGTCGGCGGGGCGGTGGAGCATCCGATCGATCGGATGAAACAGCACGTCCTGGAGACCGTTGCCGTACGCGCCCAGCCGTTGCAGGCCGCGCTCCATCGCCTCGGCGGCCTCGGGGTCGAACGGCTTCAGCGCCTTGGCCGCCCAGAGCGTGTCCGTGATGAGGTAGCCGGCCAGGACCTTCGGCTCGTCGGGGGCCAGCGTCGGGTCTTTCCAGGCGATCACGGGGATCGACTCGTCCTCGCCCGGTCGGGCGAAGGTCACGGTATGCCGCTTCAGCCAGTCGACCGCGCGCAGCGCCCGGGCGCTCGTCCCCGCGTCGTCGGGGCGCCGGTAAGAGACGGAATCCGTCCAGGCGGCCCGCGGCTGCCGGGCCTCGACGGGTCCGAGTCCGAGGCCGAGTCCGAGGCACGTCGACATGAGCCCGAGGGCCGTGATGAAGCGGCTCACGACCCGTTCTCGCGAAGCTTGAGACGGGCGAGCAGGGCGGGGACGTCGTAGCCGACGAGGTCTTCGACCACCTCGTCGGCGCCGGCGTCCCAAAGCGCCCGGGCGGGGTTGCTCGACGCGACGCCGACCGCGTACATGCCGGCGGCCTTGGCCGCCCGGACGCCGACGGGGGCGTCCTCGAAGACGACCGAGCGCTCGGGCGCGACGCCAGCGCCGGCCGCGGCGGCCAGGAAGACTTGCGGATCGGGCTTGCCCCGCGTGACGTCCTCCAGCGAGGTGATTTTGGCGAATCGGCCGTCCAGGCCGCACTCGACGACCGTGAGATCCAGGTTCGCTCGGACGCCGCTCGATCCGATCGCCAGCGCGGCCCCCGATTCGGTCAGGGCGTCGAGCACCTCGCGCACGCCGTCCATCAGCGCGATCCGACCTCGGGCGAGGTCGCGGTAGCAGACTTCCTTGCGGTCGGAGAGGTCCGCGATCTCGGCGTCGGTGATCGTCTCGCCCGCGACCAGCCGGAGGATGCTCGGGTTCGTCATCCCGAAGGTCTGGTGGATCACCTCCGGGGACAGGGCCATTCCGGTCTGCCGGCCCAGTTCTTCCCAGGCGTCCTGATGGAGCTTGAGCGTGTCGACGAGCACCCCGTCGTGGTCGAAGATGGCGAGATAAGAACCGTTGGCGGTGGGCGTGGACAAGGCGTTCTCCTGGGGGCGGTCGGGGGGGGTTGGGGGACGTAAAAATGAAAACCCGCCCAATCGACGAATCATCGCCGAGAAATCAGGGAACCCATCCACGGATTTCGCAGATTAACGCAGATATGAGGAATGAAAGCAAAGAGAGAAGCCGTCCGGTCGTCCCCTCCTCCTCCTGAAATCTGCGTCAATCTGTGTGAATCTGTGGATGGAATTTCTTCTTCGGCTCCGACTTCGGGGATTCAGGCGAGGTTTCTTCTTTCAGATTCCTTAGACGGACTCGCAGACGGTGTTGATCTCGTCGACGATCTGCCTCATCGTGATGGTGCGGTCGGTCGGGTCGGCGATCAGCATCGATTGCAAGAGGCCGGTGAACGGCGCGCCGGCCTCGGCCGCCATGGCGTCGCGGTCGAGGTTGCGAATACGGTTGAGCACCTGGAGGACGTTCCCTTCCTCGAACGCCGCGCGGCCGGTCGCCAGCTCGAAAAGTACTATGCCCAGCGCGAAGACGTCGGAGGCGAACGACGCCGGCTCGCCCAGGGTCTGCTCGGGAGACAGGTAGCGCGGCGTGCCGAACAGGCCGTCGCCCGATTCGGCGATGCCGAGCTCGGTGGTCTCGTCGGTGTTTACGGACTGAACCCGGTGCAGTCGGCGGGCGAGTCCGAAGTCGAGGATTTTGACGAACCCGTCCGCGCTGATCATGATGTTTTCCGGCTTGAGGTCGCCGTGGACGATCCCCGCGTCGTGGGCCGAGGCCATCCCGGCCGCGATCTGCCGGCTGATGTTGAGCAGCTCGTCGGTGGGCAGCGTCTTGCCTCGCGACGCGTTGAGCAGCGACTGACCGGCGATGTACTCCATGGCGATGATCGGCAGGCCCGCCGTGTCGTCGACGGCGTAGATCGTCGACACGTTCGGGTGGTTGAGCGCCGCCGCCGATCGGGCCTCGGCCAGCACGGTGCTGGGCGTGACCGGGCAGTCCTTGCGGAAGACCTTGAGGGCGACCCGGCGGTCGAGCTGAAGATCGCGGGCCAGGTACACCTGGGCGAACGTCCCCGCGCCGATCTCGGAGTCGATCAGATAATGCGAGAACACGCGGCCCGGTTGGAGGGCGGCGTAAGGGTCGATCTGCGCCTCGTCGGACATCCAATCCTCGCGGCAGAGGCCCCCCGACTGGAGCGCGGAGAGGACCCGGATCACTTCCTGGCTGCGGCGGCCGACGCTCAGGCTGTGGACGACCTGATACTGGACCAGCCCCTCGGGATCGATGATGAACGTGCCGCGCGCCGCCACCCGCTCGCGCGACTGATAGACGCGGTACGCCTTGGAAACCTCGCCGTCGGCGTCGCTGGCCAGGGGGAAGTTGAGCCCTCCCAAACCCCCCTGGGGCTTCGGGGTTTCAACCCAACGCTCGTGCAGTTCGATCGGGTCGCAGCCGATCGCCAGCAGGTCGCAGTTCATCTCGTCGAGTTCTTCACGGCGCTGGCTCAGGCCGATCAATTCGCTGGGGCAGACCATCGAGAAGTCGCGGGGATAAAACACGAGGATCAGCCAACGACCTCGGTAATCCCCCAGCTTCGCCCGGTAGCGGCCCGGGTCGGGGAACCGGGTGCAGGGGAGGTCGAACGGCGGGGCGGGATTGCCGATCAAGGTGGTGTACATGGGGGCGCGAAGCTCAACAATCAGGTCGGCCGCCGAATTCTCGGGCGGGGTTGAACCGCCGGCCGGTCCGCTGAGCCGGCGACGACCGCCGAGCGTCATCGAACCGAAACGATTATAGCATGGCCGACAAGGCCGCGAGCTTGCGCGGTTGTTTCCGGCGACGGGACGCGCTACGCTGACGGATGTTCGGTTGAAGTCGATGATGGGGGGGCCGTCAAGATGCGGGCGGAGTCGAACGGGATCGGTGACGAGATCGAGGGGGTCTTGTGGTTCCTGGGGGCGATCTGGGGCGTATTCCTCCTCAGCTTCTTGGTTCCCAGCGTCGATCGCTTCGGCGTCGTGCCGCGGACGTCGGGCGGTCTGATCGGGATCGCGACGATGCCGTTCTTGCATGCGAGCTTGGTGCATCTGCTGAGCAACACGGCGCCGCTGTTCATCCTGTTGTTGCTGCTCGCGGGGTCGCGGGCCCGGTCGTGGTCGATCGTCGCGGGCGTCAGCGTGTTAAGCGGCTCGTTGCTGTGGATCTTCGGTCGGCCGGCGATCCACATCGGCGCGAGCGCGCTGGTTTTCGGCCTGATCACGTTCTTGATCGCCTCGGGACTGCTGGAGCGGCGGCCGATCCCGCTCTTGATCTCGATTTGCGTCGGGTTCCTCTATGGTGGATCGCTGGTCTTCGGCGTGATCCCCGGTTTGCGATCCGGCGTCTCGTGGGACGGCCACCTCTGCGGCGCCGTCGCCGGAGTTCTGTCGGCGTATTCGCTGGCGCCTGGCGGGGGACGGCCCCCCCGCGCGGTCGAGGTCGCGCCCCCCTCCTTCCAAAAGCCCGCCTTGTGACAAATCGGATTTTGGAGTAACCGATGCTTTCGAGAGTCCGGCGCGGGACGTTCGCCGCGTCACGCCTCTTTCGATCCACGCCGAGTCGGGTGGTGCTCGATCGCCATGAATAGATACAAGTTGATTGCGAATTCGACCCTCGCGCGAGGTTGGTCCTGGCTCCGAGCCCGGGAGCGCGCGTCGGTGCTGGCCTGCGCGTTCCTTCTGGCGGTCTCGACGATCAGCCCCGAGACCGACCTGCTCCGGGTGGCGAAGGGCAAGTCGCGGCTGGGTCGGGAGATGCGGCACGTCGAGACGGGCGGATACTACGAACAGTTGATCGACGGCAATCGGCTCTCGAAGCCGGAGGAACTCGCCGAGGAGAACGCCGATCAGCCGCCGCCGGGTTGGGTTCCCTTCGGCGCCTCGGGGATCGTCGAGCCGGACCCCTCCTATCTGCGATGGCGGATGAAGCCCAACCTCGACATGACGTGGAACGGCGCTCGGTTTCGAACCAATAGCCGAGGCTATCGGACCCCGGAAGTCCCCCTCGACAAGCCGAACGGCGTCTACCGGATCGTGGTCGTCGGTTCTTCGAACACCATGGGGCACGGGGTCGCCGACGACGAGGCGTACCCGAGGCTGCTGGAAGCCTGGTTCCGGGGCCTGCCTGATCCGGGACGGCGGATCGAGGTCGTGAACCTGGCGGTCTCGGGCGATTCGCCGTCGCGGAAGCTGCTCCGCATGGCGATCGAGGTCGAGAAGTACCATCCGGATTGGATTCTCACCGACGCCTCGATCCTCGACCCGTCGCTTGAGGAGCGGCATCTCGACGCCGTCGTCCACAGCGATCCCATGCCGACGATCCCGCTCGAATACGTCGCCGCGGCGCTCCATCGATCGAAGGTCTCGGCCGGCGATTCGCCGCTTGAGTTTCAGAAGAAGATTCGGTTCGAGTTGAAGGCCCTGCTCGACGGCGCGTACGGCGGTTGGAGCGACTACAGCCGAAGGACCGGCGTCCCCCTGACCATGGTGCTGCTTCCGCGCGCTGATGAGAAGCACGAGAATCCGGTGATGCATAAGCTGATCCACGTCCTCGTCCGTCGGTATCAGCTCGACTGCCTGGACCTGAGCGACGCGTTCGGCGATCTCGACGTCGACGCGTTCCGGGTTTCGCCCTGGGACAAGCATCCCAGCGTTTTGGGCCATCGGCTGATCTTCGAGTCGCTTCGCGACGCGCTGGTCGCGCGGGGCGAGCTTCCGGGGTTGGCGTTGGGAAGGTGATCGACGCGGCAGGAAGGCGACAGGAGAAGCCCGAAGCGCCGGCGAGTGGATTCCCGTTCATTTCCCCCTCCCGCGTCCAAAGTGAACATTCCCTCGCTGGCACGTTTGGATGCGGCGCGGCTTCCGACCGCGCCTCCTCCGCGGAACGTGGCGTGCGGCGTCGGACCCGGCGGAGTGCCGGAGATGTGATGTGGAGTGCGGCGG
>CALCIC010000856.1 GCA_937907405.1 uncultured Isosphaeraceae bacterium
CGCCCGGTCGGCCGGCCGACCGCCTCAAGCTCCTCCAGACGGTCGAGGATCAGGCCCGCCGACTTGAGCTGGACGTCCAGGTCCACGCCATGCAGTCGCATTACGCCCGCGCCCACGACCTGCTGACCGATCGTCGCGCCCTGGCCGCGTTCGACCTGGACCGGGAAGACCCGAAGCTCCGCGATCGGTACGGCCGGCACGCCCACGGCCAGGCCGTCTTGCAATCGCGACGCCTGGTGGAAGCCGGCGTGCCGATCACGACGGTCTTCTGGCAGAACGACGGCATCACGAACGTGAGCGTCTACTGGGACACCCATAGCCGCAACTTCATCGACCTCAAGACCCGGCTGATGCCCCCCGCCGACCAGGCCTTCTCCGCCCTGATCGACGACCTCGAATCGCGCGGCCTGCTCGACGAAACCCTGGTCGTCTGGACGGGCGAATTCGGCCGGACCCCGCGCGTGGGGCAGTCGGTCGTCGGAGGCGCGGGGGCCGGTCGGGATGGTCGGGACCACTGGCCGCACTGCTTCAGCACCGTGCTCGCCGGCGCGGGCGTCCGGGGCGGCACCGTCTGGGGCGCGTCGGACCGCTGGGCCGCCTACCCCGCACGCGACCCGGTGACGCCGGCCGACGTCGCAGCCACGATCTATCACCTGCTCGGCGTCGACCCCGCGCTGGAAATCCGCGACCAACTCGACCGCCCGCACCGCCTCTGCCTCGGCGAGCCGGTGGCCGGCGTGCTTGCCTAAGCAGACGACCGCCCCGCGTCGACATCGGGTTTCCTCGTGGCGGTTACCACAGCTTCCACAGGCCACGCACTTCAGATACATAAGATGGAAGATCTGGCGAGAGCGTTGGATAACCTACTCTTATCGTTTTGCCTCTCTTATTTGAGTTTGAAATGAGCATGCCTTGCAATGCAAGGCGTCGGTCCTGCGGGTCGTGGAGTGCGGCGGCTTGCCTCCGCTTCCAACACGCATCGCGCGCGGGAGCAAGCTCCCGCACTCCACGATGGCGAACCGCGCAACCCATCAGGAAACCGCATCTAGTGTGCGCTAGCGTGCGGGGTCACCACCAACTGCTTCCCGCGGTGTTGGCAAGACTGGGGGTGGATCTTGTAGAATCGATGCCATCAGGGGAGGACAACCCTCGCTAGCCGGACCGGGCCTGGGGCCGAACAATGTCGACTGCCCCCAAGGCGCAAAGCCGAAGCAAAGCATGGCGCTCCGTCCGATCACCAACACCTGATAAGGTGGAAGGCGCGCGCCGAGTTCCCACGCCCAATTCCCATACGGCGGTCTTTGATTTCCCGAAGCGCAACGGCTTTCCGCATGACGCGACGTAATCGGGCCATCATCAGATCATACGTTCACAAGGGTCTTCATCGCGCCCTTCCAGGCGGTCGAGATGCCGGTACCGGGGGGTCGGCCCCCAGACGTTTTCGGGAACCACGACGCGGTCCCAATCGAAGCAGGCGCGAAAAGCGTGATACCCGGGGGAAGTCAGGACCGGGAAGCGATCGAACACGTCCCTCCAGCCCTGAAAGAGCAGAAATGTCTCGGGGTCCGGGTGAATCCCTAAATCCCAGGCCGAGCAGATTCGATGCACGTAATCGGCCTTGGCCTCGTCCGTGTCGAGCACGTCGGGCGCCTCGTCGAGGTCCGGGTAGACGCTGTGGTCGAGTAGATTGCGGCTCATGGCGTGGCGAACTCCTTCCTGAACCAACCGCGCGTGGCCTCGGCGCGTTCCCGCTCGGCATCATCCCGGATGGACCCGAGCGGCCTGCGGCTCTCCAAGGCTGCCAGGTGAAAGAGCACCTTCTGCCTGGCCGGCTCAAGCGGCTCGCCCGGGTTCTTGCGGCGCCAGAGCTCCCATACGTCGGAAACCGTGACGAGCCCTTCATCAATGACGTGCTTGATATCGGTGAAGTCGCGTGGCGCCCCACGGTCGACCAGCGCGTTCATCTTGGAGGCCAGGTTGTCGGCCAGCGTCTCGATGAGGACGGGAGGCCACGCGCTGGCGACGGGTTCTTCCAGGCCAATGGATCGCACGGAAATCTGGAACGAGAACACCCTCTTGCCGTCACGCACCAACTCAAACGAGAAGGTCTCGCCGAACCGCCGCTCCTTAATCACACCCCCTTCATCGTCCGCAAGCCGCTGCATGGCCTCGCGGACGGCCTGCTCCGTGGCCGGGTTGGCGCGGGCCTTCCACCAAGCGTCGACATCGTGCGTGCGGCGGTACTCGGCGTAGTGCTGCAGCGCGAAGTAACCGCCGAGCACGATCTCGGCGGCCTCGGGCCTGGCGACCAGCAGCGTAAGCACCCGCTCGGCGCGCGGATCAAGATGCGCCGGCCGCCTCATCGTCACCTGCCGCAGGTCGTCGGACGATCGGTCCTCGCCTCGGTTCTCTCCCGCCTCAATCCCCATCGCACGCGGCCTCCGGCTGCTCGACTCATGGCAGAGTTGAGTCAGTCAGGCACTTCAACCGGATAAATCGGGTGACATAGACTACTTGGCTCATGTGGGGGATTCGGTGAAGCGCTGCGGTCCGCAAGGCCACCTGATACAAGCCCGAAGCGCAAGCGAGGGTGGATTTCACGAGGCCCTGAACCGCACCCGAGGCCGCTCGGCGCGGTTCCGCGGGCGATCCCTCGCTTGCGCGTCGGGCTTGTATTTCAAGCCTTCGCCACCACCTTCTCCTCATGAGCCGACTACTTTTCCACGAGAACAAGGTCGTCCGTCTGCCCACAGGCCAATGCTCCCATCTTACTCATTCGGCACAAATCGTGCAAAACAGGTGCATGGCCCGTGGCCGCGTGCGCGAGGCCCTCATCGCGGAGGGCCGCTTCCCGCCTCGATGATCGAAATCCACCCCGCGTCCCGCAGGCTGTTCTGATCGTCGAGAGGTCCCCGTTGGGACGATCGGTCTCGATCGCGGTTGAATCGGAAACGGCCCCGGTGGCTGTCCCATCCAGCCCGGGTGCTGGTTCACGTTTCCGCGTCTCATCTCGATGATTCGAGGATCCTGGTAGCTGGCGGTCTATAGTACCCGCCTCGCCGATCCGATAGAATCACACGTTGTTTCGCGCCTCGCGTGGACACAGGATCGGTCGCGCCCCAGGTCGTTGGGGATCGTGCTTCCCAAACTCGAACCGAGACTCCGGGAGATTCCGCACATGACGCCTCCATTGAACCGTCGTGATTTCCTTGCCCAGGCGACGGCCGCGAGCGCGGCGTTGGCGGCGTCGGGCTCGGCCCTCGGGGCGACTCGCGCAAAGGCCGCCCTGCCCTCCGGGCCGACCGCCAAGGTGACGCTCGGCAAGTCGGGGGTTCAGGTCTCGCTGGTCGGCATGGGGACCGGCAGCGTGGGCTCGGGGCAGTCGAGCAAGCAGACCAAGCTGGGGGTCAAGGGGTTCACCAAGGTCGTCCGCCACGCGCTCGACCACGGGGTCAACTTCTTCGACGTCGCCGACCAGTACGGCTCGCACGTGTACCTCCGCGAGGCCCTCAAGGGGGTCCCCCGCGACCAGTACGTCATCCAGACCAAGACCCACGCCACCGACGCGGTCACCACCCGCGACCACCTCGACCGCTACCGGCTCGAACTGGGCGTCGACTACATCGACATCGTCCTCTTGCACTGCATGACCAAGGACGGCTGGACCAAGGACCACACCGGGGCGATGGAGTACCTCTCGCAGGCCAAGGACGAGAAGTTGATCCGCGCCCACGGCACCAGCAACCACGGCATGGACCCGCTGCGGCATTCGTCCAAGACCCCGTTCGTGGAGGTCAACCTCGCCCGGATCAACCCCCAGGGGCTGATCATGGACGACAAGAAGCCCGACGAGGTCGCCTCGGTCCTTGAAGAGATGCACGCCGCCGGCAAGGGGGTCATCGGCATGAAGATCCTCGGCGAAGGCCGGATCACCAAGCCCGAGGAGAAGGACGAGTCGCTCCGGTACGTCCTGGGCCTGGGCTCGGTCGATTCGTTCATCATCGGCTTCGAGAACACCGACCAGATCGACGACGTCCTCAAGCGCACCGCGGACGCCATCGCGTTCCTCAAGGGCTGACGCCGTGTTCGACGAGGCGGACGGGGGGGGAGGTCGAGGCGCGGCCGTCTCCGGGCTTCAGATCCTCCCCTGCCCGCCCGAAGACCGCAAGCCGGCGCTCGAGGTCCTGTACCAGCACCTGCCCGGCTCGCTCCGCGCCTGCATGATCGACGAGCTGCTCCACGACGGCCAGGGGGGCGTCGTGGACCTCTCCGGCCTCTGGATCGCCCGTCGGCGGCGGTGGGGGCTCCATGCCGACGCGCCGGGGCGGATCGTGGCGACGCTGATGACCCAGGGGTTCGGCGGCCGGGCCGCCGCGCTCTGGGCGCCGGAAGTCCGGACGACCTGGCGCCGCGCCGAGATCGCCGCCCGACTGATCCAAGAAGCGCTTGAGGACTACAAGGCCCGGGGCTTCGCGATCGCCCAGGCGGTGCTCGACGCGACCGCCAGCGGCCGCAACGCGGCCGACCTGACCCGGGGCGGCATGCCCCGCGTGACCGACCTGGTGTTCCTCCGGCGCGACACGGCGGCCCCGCTGGCCCTCCCCCCGACCGACCGCCGGTTCGTCTGGCAAGGGCTGGACGAGGTCGACGCCGACGCGTTCCGGACGACCTTGCAGGCGACCTACGAGGGGAGCCTGGACATGCCCGAGCTGGAACGGGCGCGGTCGATGGACGACACCCTGGAAGGGCATCGCGGGGCCGGCCGGTTCGCCGCCGAGCGTTGGCGGCTGGGGGGCGTGCCGGGCCGCCCCGACGAGGCCGCCGTCCTGCTGCTGGCCGCCGCCCCCGACCGCGACGCCTGGGAAGTCGTCTACCTCGGCCTCACCCCCGCCGCCCGAGGCCGCGGCCTGGGCGCCCAGGCGCTCGCCCACGCCCTCGACCTGGCCCGCCCCCACGCCGGGTCGCTGGAACTGGCCGTCGACGTCCGCAACCGCCCGGCCGTCAAGCTCTACGGCAAAACCGGATTCACCCCCGTCGAACGCCGAGCGGTGCATCTGGCGGTGTTCTGAAGCAAGGCGGACGACTATGGCCGAGGAGGGCCGCCGCCGCGAGGGGCGGCGAGGATCTCGCCTTCCTTGAGGTAGACGACCGACTCGGCGATCCGGGCGGCGCCGTCGGCGATCCGCTCCAGGTTCCTCGCGGTGCTGATCAGGCGCAGCCGCGCGCCGAGACGGTCGGGATCGGCGACGAGGTCCCGCTTGAGGCCCCTCAGCACCGAACGGTAGCGGCGGTCGACGGCCTCGTCGGTCTCGACGACGGCCCGGGCGGCGGCCACGTCGGCGCGGGCGAGGGCGTCGAGGCTGGCGTGGACCTGGGCCGACGCCGCGTGGGCGAGGTCTTCGAGCGGCTGGGGGATCGGCAGCGCCTGGGGGTCGGCCGCCAGCTTCTTGCTCCGCTTGGCGATGTGCCGGGCCAACTCGGCCAGGCGTTCGAGGTCGCTGTTGATCTTGAGCACGGCCGCCACCCGGCGGAGGTCCGAGGCCACCGGCTGGTGCAGGGCCAACACCCGGACGCATTCTCGCTCGATGGCGACCTCCCAGGAGTCGACGGCCGGCTTCTGGCGCCGAACCTCCTCGGCCAGCTCGACGCGCCCCTCGCACAGAGCGGCGAAGCTCCGGTCGAGCGACTCCTCGACGACCGCCGCCAGCTTCAAGACCTCGGACCAGAGCGACTCCAGGTCGCGGAGGAAGTGGCGGCCGACGGAGACCCGCTCCTGGTCCCAGTCCCAGGGGGTGTTCACACGTTTCGGGTCGTCCGCCATTCGCCGGCTCCTCGCTGCCTCGCCCTGGTGTCTCGGACGCGGTTCAACGTCCCGCCTCAACCCTACGCGATCCAACGCCCCATCACAACCCGGCCCGAAGCCCGGCCGGCAAGCGAGCCCTGCGGGAGAGCGATCGATTCACCTTTCATCAAGGCTTCGTCTATCAACCACGAGCATAACTCTACTGTAACGCATTTCGAGGACGTTCGACGCAACCTATTGCTCGCCCACGCATGACGGTCGAACAACCAGGCCGACGCGCAAGCGAGCGGAGCGCCCGGAAAAGCTCGAAGGGGGGCGGCGCAACCTATATCGGATAATCCCTCGCTTGCGCGTCGGGCTGGTATTCGAGCAAATCCGCGGCAGGAGGGAGAAGCACGAACGTCGGGCGGGCGCGGGGCGAATCGATTCGCCCCGCGCCCGCCCTTGTGGAATCAGTCCGACCGTCGGTCGATCGATTCAGCTCGACAGGTCAGTAGTTCTTCCCCTTGAGCGGGGGCCCGATGCCGTGGGTCGGCAGGTAGTACATGTCGGTGGGGATCTTGTCGCCGGGGCGCCAGTATCCGAGGTCGTACTGGGCCTCCCAGGGGGGATCCATGATCAGGTTGTAGGGCAAGGCGAGGATCTGGCCGGCGAACAGGCCGATCGACGCGAACGGCTGCGCGATCTGGTTTCGCTGGGTGGTCTGGGTGTGCTTGTCGACCGGGTAGGCCATGAACCGTCCCAGGGGGCCGACGAAGTGCTCGACGCTGTGGCCGTAGCGTTCGAGCATGGGGTCCTGGAAGTACAACGGCATGTGGCAAGTGGCGGCGGCGGCCCAGTACTTGCGCTGAGAACTCCAGTCGCGGGCGCCCAGGGGCACCCAGTCCTCGGGCACGGGGATGGCGCGGATCGGCCGGGCCTCGGCCGGGCTGGGGGCTCGGCTGATGTCGATCTGGGTCTGGCTCCGCAGGTCCGAGTTGGGATCGTACGGAGCGGCGGCCGGTGGTGGGGGGACCGCGGCGGCCGGCTGGCTCTGGGCGATCCGGGTCTCGTCGTCGATCCGTCGCGCCACCTCGTCGACGCGGCCCTGAAGCTCTGGGCTCAACGTCGAGACCGGATTCGCCCGGGCGGGCAAGAACGAGTCGAAACCCGTCGATGCGCCGGGGGCCGGGGCTTGAGCGGGAACCTCGACCGGATCGACGGTCGGCTGAACCTGAGCCGGCTCGTCAGCCGGAACCGGCTCGGGAGCGGGCGCGGGCGATCCTTCGACGGCCTCGGCGACCGGGGCCGGCGCGGGCACCTCCTGGATCGGGTCGACGGCCGGCTCGGGAGCGAGCAGCTCCTCGGTCGAAGGCGCGGCGGGGGCCGCTTCGGGTTCGGGTTCGGGTTCGGCCGGGACGGCTTCGGGCTGGGCGGTCGACAGGCCGGCCGGGGGGGCGACGACCTGGGGCAGATCCACCGGAGCGCCGGAGGGACCCGCCGGGGATTGAGGGAGATCGGCGGCCGGCTCGGGCAGCGGCGTCAAGGCGGCGTCGACCGATCCCACCCCGCGATCCCGGAGGTCGCTCGGAAGCGCGGGGAGGTCCAACTCCGCCGCGGAGGGGACGGCGGCCGTCCTCGGCGCCTCAAGCTCGTCGAGCATGGCCGGCGCCGGGACCGGCACCGGGGCCGGAGCGGTCGGGGTCGACGCGCCCAGGGGAGGCAGGGCCAGCGGCTCGACGTCCAGCGGCGGGACCGCCGAGGGCGCCGGCGTCGCGGCTTCCTCGGGCGTCTCCAGGGTGATCGGGGCCGGCGCGGGCGCCGTCGGCTCGGGGGAGGCGTTCGAGAGCGTCACGCTTTCGTCGACGGACGCCGGGGAGACCGCGATCGGGGCCGCGGCGACGGCCGGCTCGGCGGCGGCGAGTTCGGGCATCGCGGCCGCGGGCTCGGGCTCGGGCACGGGCGGGGCCGAGACGGCGCCGACTCCGAACGAGGCGGCTTCAATCGGTTGCGAGGGAGCGAGGACGGGGGGCTGACCGACCGGGTCGGAGGCCGGAGCCGGGGCTTCCCGGTCGTCGGGGGCGCCGAGCTGGATACGGGTCACGGGGGGGGCGTCGGCGAGATCCAGGGCCGGGCTCGCGGCCTGGCCGCGGTCGTCGGCGACGAGGGGTTGGGGCGTCGCTGGCGCCTGGGGCACGTCCGGCAGCGGCGTGGGCGCGCCGGGGATCGGCGGCAGCCCGGCGCGGGCGTCGGCCCGGGCCCGAGCCTGGTCGTCGCTCCCGTTCCCGGCCGGCAGTTCGGCGGCCGTCAGGCGGATCGGCTCGACCTGGTCGTCCCCCTCGCGACGGACGGTCGACGCCTTCGCGGGCGAGACGGAGGCGTCCCTGGCGGGCGCGGGGGCCGCGGCGGCGATCCGGGTCTGGGACTGGGCCGCGGCGGGCACGACGCCGGCGGGCCGCGCGGACCGCTGGCTGATGGCGTAGGCCGGTTCCGAGCCGATCGACTCGCGGAGCCCGCGCTGGGCTCGCTCGATCGCCTGCGTGAGCTTG
>CALCIC010000857.1 GCA_937907405.1 uncultured Isosphaeraceae bacterium
GCAGACCGCGAGCGCTCCGTCGGGAGTCGCCAGCAGCGCGCCTCGCCCTTCGGCGGCCTGAAGCCAACCGACGACGTCGTCAAGCGACGGCCCCAACTCGGTCCATCGGCCGGCGTCTTCCAGCAGTGAACGTCGCAAGGCCTGGATCGAGCCCTGGTCGGAATCGATCGCGAACGCCCACTCGCCGGCGGCCGTCGCGCCGAACTCCGCGAGGCCCGCAAGCTGGACGGCGACGCCTTGCCTCTTCATCAGTTCGCGGGCCAGGGGGGTGACCACCGTTCCGGGGGCGACCCGAATCACCTGGGTCCCCGGCGAGAGCGTCTCGGCGTCGCGGAGCGAGAACAGACGACCGGCGAACACGGGGGCCGCCCGGTGATCAATCGACCGCGACGCCCCGCGCAGCTCGGCGAGGATCGTCCGGACGGCGGCGTCGACGATCGCGATCGGGTCGCCGCCCCGCGACGTCGAACCGAAGGCGCGCGGCGACGTCGGAAGGCTTGCGCCCCGCGTCGCGTTCGCGATCCCGCCGTTCAACGTCGATTGCAGCATGACCAAATCATTCCCGATCAACGTGTGCCCGCCTGCGATCTGGAACCGCCAACACGCTCCAACGTCCGGGCGTGTTCATCCCGATCATCTCCTGCAGAATCCGGCCGTCGTTCGTGCACATCACCAGGTCGCCCCGGCCGGCGCCCAACCTGTCGAAGACCAGGACCGGCTCGCCGTCGGGGCCGCCGACGGCCGTCTCAAGCTGAACGACGAGCAGTCGTTCACCCTGAAACGTCGGGTCTTTCACCGTCGAGGTCGCCGTACCGACCACATGGCCGAGCTGCATCGAACAAGACTCCCGACGAGGTTGGGTCAGGCGAACCGAAGGCCGCCGGTGACGGCGGTCCGGCGCTGGCGGCAGAAGGTCAAGGGGGTGGTGACCCCCTCGCCGGTCGGCCCGGCGATCGAGAACGAGGGGACGCCCTCGCCGCCGGCGCCCAGTCCCGCGACGCTCGGGCCGTTGACGACGAAGATCGTGCAGTCCATCAGCTTGCCCATCCGCGACATCACCGAGACGTCGCGCGAGTGGAGCACGGCGGTATGGCCGAAGCCGTGCTCGCTCTCCTTCGCCATCGCCAGCGCCCGGTCGACGCTCGGCGCCTTGATGAAGGGCACGAACGGCATCATCTGCTCTTCCTGGACGAACGGATGGTCGAAGCCGGTCTCGCCGTAGAGGAGCTGCGTGCCCTCGGGAATCCGGACGCCCGCGAACTCGGCGAGCACGGCGGGGTCTTTGCCGACGAGGTCCTTGTTGACGTGCGGCTTGCCGTCGGAGCCGGTCTCGAAGGCCGCGCGGGTGAGAGACTCGATCTGCGGAGCCGAGAGCCGGAAGCCGCCGTGCCTGGGCATCACGTCGAGCAGCTTGTCGAAGATCTCGGCGACGGCGAAGACCTGCTTCTCGCCGATACAGAGCAGGTTGTTGTCGAACGCCCCCCCGATGACGATCGAGGCGGCCGCGTTGTCCAGGCAGGCGGTGGCGTCGACGACGACCGGCGGATTGCCGGGGCCGGCGACGATCGCCCGCCGCTTGCTGGCCAGCGCCGCGCGGGCGACGGCCGGTCCGCCGGTGACGACCAGAAGCCGGATCGTCGAGTTGTCGAACAGGCCGGCGGCCGTCTTGAGGGTCGGCGGGTCGATGATCGTGATCAGGTTTTCGAGGCCGATCGCCTTGGAGATCGCCTTGTTGAACAGGCGGACGCCGTGGGCCGCGATGTTCGAGCCCGACGGGTGGGCGTTGACGACCATCGTGTTGCCCGAGGCCAGCATGTTGATGGCGTTCGCGGCCAACGTCGGCAGGCTGTGCGTGACCGGGGTGATCGCGCCGATGACGCCGAACGGCGTGTAGTCGGTCAGCGTCATGCCGTCGTCGCCGCTGTCGAGGTCGGTGCGGAGGTATTCGACCCCCGGGATCAAGGGGATCGTCCCGCGCAGCTTGGCGATCTTGTGATCGAGGCGGCCGATCTTGGTCTCCTCAAGCTCCATCCGGCCCAGCTCGTCGGCCTGGTCGACGCAGATCTCGCGGATGCAGGCGACGGCCTTCTTGCGATCGGCCAGGCTGCTGTCGCGGTACGTCTGAAAGGCCGAATCGGCCGCCGCGACCGCCCCCTCGACGGTCGGGAAGACGCCGTGATCGCCCCCCGACGCCTTGCCGTTGCCGGAGCCGTTGGAGGGCGCCGCGCCGGTCCCCATCTGGTTGAGGACCTGCTGGACCACGCTGCGGATCAGATCTTCACTCATTTGCATGGCGGACACCGGGGGTTTTGGGCCTGGTCGAAAATCCAAATGTGTTTCGCGGAACCATTCGACGGAGAACCGTCTAGTCGTCGTCTCGGGTTGAGAAGATCACCTGGCCGCGAAGATCGACGGTGTCGACCAGTCCGATCACCACGGCGTCGATGGGCAGCTTGGCGGTCTCCGGCGTCAGCCGGGCGCTTGAGCCCTGGCAGATCAGGACCATCTCGTCGACCCCCGCGCCCAGGGTGTCGACGACGACGAACGTCCGGCCCGTGGGGATCAGGCGGTCGCGGCTCTTGTCGTCGATCCGGTACGGTTCGACGGTGAGCAGCTTGTGTCCGGTCATCGAGGCGACCTTTTGCGTCGCCACCACGCTTCCAGTCACCCGGGCCAGAAACATCGTCGGGAGGTCCTGATTGACATATCGGCTGTCTTCGATTTCAAGTCACGCGGACGACCGCGCGCCCGACTTGAGCAAGGCTTGCGACTGTCGGGCGACGACGAGTTCCTCGTTCGTCGGCACGGTCCAGACCTCGACGCGCGAGCCGTCGGCCGAGACCCGGCGCTCGGCCGGTCCCCGGGCGTTCCGCTCGGGGTCGAGGGCGATCCCGAACCATTCCAGATCGCGGCAGGTCTCCGACCGAATCCGCGACGAGTTCTCGCCGATTCCGCCGGTGAAGACGATCGCGTCCGCCCCTCCCAACTCCAGGAGATAGGCCCCGAGGTAGTGGCGGATCGAGGCGACGAACAGGTCGAGGGCCAGCTTCGATCGCTCCTCGCCGGCCTCGGCGGCCGCTTCGATGTCGCGAACGTCGCGGTGCCCGGAGATCCCTTCGAGGCCCGACTTGTTCGCCAGGACGTCGAGGATTTCCTCAAGGTTCTTGCCGGTCTCGCGAAGCAGGACGGGCAGGCCGAAGACGTCGAACTCGCCGACCCGGTTGTTGTGCGGCAGGCCCGACTGCGGGCTCATGCCGAGGCTGCAGGCGATCGACTCGCCGTTGCGGATCGCCGTCAGCGACGAACTGCCGCCGAGGTGGCAGGAGATCACCTTGACGTCCTTGCGGCCCAGCAATTCGGCCGACCGCCACGAAATGTAACGATGGCTCGCGCCGTGGAACCCCCAGCGGCGGACGCCCAGCCGGGTCGACCAATCGTCGGGGATGGCGTAACGCTGCGAGGCCTCGGGGATCGTCCGGTGGAACCCGGTCTCGTAGGCCGCGACCAGGGGGAGCTTCGGGAACCGCTCCCGGAGCATCCGCATGGCCTTGGTGTAGGGAGGGTTGTGGGCCGGCGCGACGTCGGCGAACGCCTCCATCGCCTCCAGCACCGGCTCGTCCACCAGGTGGACGCCGGTCAGGTTGCGGGCGTGGACCGCCTTGAAGCCGATCGCCGAGACGTCGGCGGCGTCGTCGAGTACGCCGATTTCCGGGTCGGTCAACTGGTCGAGGCAAAGCTGGACGGCGTCGCCGTGGTCGACGATCGGCCGTTCCAGCTCGCGATCGCCCTTGATCGACTTGATCACGATCTTGGCCGAGGGGGCGCCGATGCGCTCGATCGCCCCTCGGGCCAAAACCGGTTCGGCCGGGTCGCTCAGGTCGAACAGTCGATACTTGAAGCTGGTGGATCCCAGATTCGCGACGAGGATCTTCAACGCGATCCTCCCGCGTACGCCTTGACGATGGTCTGGCCGGGACGGGGGATGACGTGGGCTGCGCGAAGGTCGCCGCTTCGGGCGGCGGCTTCGGCGCCGGCCTCGACGGCCGCGCGGACGCTGCTGACGTCGCCCCGGACCATCACGCTGACGACGCCGCCGTCGAGCTTGACGACCGGGCTGGCCAGTTCTACTGTCGCCGCCTTCAGCATGGCGTCGACCGCGGTGATCAGACAGACCAGGCCCATCGTTTCGATCAGGCCCAGTGCGTTGCCGTTCATATTCTCAGGCTCCCTGTCAGTGAAGACGCGTTGGAGTGGAGGAGACCGAGCCTCAACCGAGGAACGTCTTGAGGACGGCCGGATCGGGACGAGGGATGACGTGGGCGCTGACCAACTCGCCGACCCGGCTCGCGGCCTCGGCGCCGGCCTCGACGGCCGCGCGGACGCTGCCGACGTCGCCCCGGACCAGGGTCGTGATGAACGCGCCTCCGACGGAGATCCGTCCCCCCAGGGTGACGTTGGCCGCCTTGAGCATGGCGTCGGTCGCCTCGATGACGCCGACGAGCCCCTTGGTCTCGATCAATCCCAGTGCTTCGCCGTTCACGTTGCCGCCCCCGGTGGTTGTTCGCGATGCGGGTTTTTGCGCGGTCGCCATGGCTTCAGGCCCCCCCGTTCGAGCCGGCCTTGCCAGCGGCCTGGGCCTTGTTGAAGGACAGCACGCCGCCGAGGTCTTCGTGCGGTCGGGGGATGACCTGGACGCTGACGACCTCGCCGATCCGGCTGGCCGCCGCGGCCCCGGCGTCGACCGCCGCCTTCACCGCCGCCACGTCGCCGGCGACGAACGCCGTGACCAGGCCGCTGCCGACCTTGTCCCAGCCGACCAACTCCACGTTCGCCGCCTTGAGCATCGCGTCGCTCGCTTCGACGAGCGCCACGAACCCCTTGGTTTCGATCATTCCGAGCGCTTCGAGTGATGCTGAGGCCACTTGGGCCCTCCTTCCACGGGTTGAATCCGTCTGGTCCGCCGACACGTTCCGTCAATGATTCTTCGATCGTCGATCCGTCGCCCTGAACGTCACGCCTTGGTCAAGATCACGTTGCTGGCGTGCGCCAAATCGCACGCGTTGGCCTCGTCGGTGTCGATGTGCACCTCGAGCTTCCAGTCCGGATGGGTCCGGACGAGCAGGCCCTCCAGGGTGCTGGGGCAGGTGCTCTCGACCCTCATGTTCATCCGGTCGAGATGTTTGACGCCGTAATACTCGGCGTCCGTCGGGCCCATGTGGACGTGCCGCTCGGCCCGAATCACGCCGTTGGGCATGGCCAGCGAGCCCTTGGGGCCGACCAGCAGGCAGCCGGGCGTCCCCTCGACATCGCCCGAGAGCCGGACCGGCACGTCGATCCCCAGGCTGATGGCGTCGGTGAACGCCAGTTCGACCTGGCTGAACTTGCGGCAGGGGCCGAGAATCCGGATGCCGGGGATCATCCGCTGCCGAGGCCCGACCACCGCCACGGTTTCGTTGGCCGCGAAGTCGGTGTCCTGGTAGAGCCGCTTCATCGCCGTGAGCTGGTAGCCCGCGCCGAACAGGACGTCCACGTCGGCCTGCGTCAAGTGGCAGTGCCGGGCCGAGATGTTGACCACGACCTTGGGCGGCACGCTCGCCGCGTGGTGGCCGTTGGTCGACGCTCCGCCGTCCATGTGTTTCAGGATGATCGATCGGACCAGGCTCTCGACCTGGTCGCGGGTCGCCGTTGCACTCATTCCTCGGTCCTCACACTCTGATTGCGAGTCGATTCGTGGGGGACGACCCCGTTCGAGCCATGTTGTTCTTCCGCCGACGCGATGTGGACGGCGACCCCGGCCGCCTCAAGCATCGTCCGGTATTCCTCGGGCGCCCGAGGGTCGGTCACCAGTCGGGCCACTTCTTCAAGGCCGCACAACCGCGAGAGGGCCAGCTTGCCGAACTTCGAGGAGTCGGCCACGATCACCACCTCTTGTCCGCAGGCCATCATCCGCCGCTCGGTCTCGACCAGGAGCAGGTTCGAGTTGTAGATCCCGTCCGGCATGATCCCCCCGGCGCCCAGGATCGCCTTGCGGACCCGGATGCCTTGCATCGTGGCGACCGCCAGCGGTCCCAGCGCCCCGCCCGTCCGGGGATAGACGTAGCCGCCGATCAAAATCAGGTCGATCTGCTGGCTCGACGCCACGAGCTGCGCGATCGGCAGGCTGTTGGTCACGACCTGAATCCGCCGGCCGATCAAGGCTCGGGCGACCTCAAGCGTCGTGGTGCCGCCGTCGAGCAACACCGTGTCGCCGTCTTCGAGCATGTCCGCCGTCGCTCGGCCGATCGCCTGCTTCTCGGTGATCGCCGTCTCCGTCCGCTCGTCGAAGGCCGGCATCGCGCGGACGTCGCCCGCATAAACCGCCCCGCCGTGCGTCCGTTTCACCGATCCCGCGAGATCAAGCGACTCCAGGTCGCGGCGCACCGTGCTCTCGGAAACGCCGAGCGACTTCACGAGCTCCTCAAGCGTCGCGAAGCCCTGGCGTGAGATCCGTTCAAGCAATTGTCGCCGGCGCGTCTCAGGCAGCATGGGCGCCCTGTTCTGAAGGAATTCTTGCGCGATTTCCGTCAATAGTTTCCATCTGACCGAAGCATGTGTCAAGGACTTTCAGGAAACCTGAATGATTTTGACTGAATATTCTTGGTTTCCTGCTCGTTTCTTCGTGAAGCTGACGAACGCTACAATGTGGAAACGCGGTTTCGCTGGTTGGTCTGGAGGTTTTTCGATGCCGGAGCTCCCCGAGGTGGAAACGATGGTGCGTGGGCTCCGGCCGGCCTTGGTCGGCCGATCGGTCCTGGAGATCGAGCTTCACGATCCGTTCTTGCTTCAGGGGTGTGCGGTCGAGGAGTTTGCGCGGCGGGGGCGGAACGTCGAGGTTGCGGAGGTTTCGCGCCGCGGCAAGTGGGTCGTGCTCGGGGTCGTCGGCCACGAGGGGTTGATCGTCATTCAGCCCCGAATGACTGGAGGCTTTTGGCTCGTCGAGCCCCCTCGACCCGAACACATCCGCCTGACGTTCCGGATGGCGGAACCCGGCGGCTCGGTCTGGTTCTGCGACGCCAGGAGGCTGGGCAAGATCATCTGGTTCGACGACCGCGCGCAGGCCCAGGCGGCCTTCGACCGATCGCACGGCCCCGACGCGCTGTCGATCACCCGCGCCGAGCTGGCCGATCGGCTCAAGCGGACGGCGCGGAGCATCAAGCCGACGCTGATGGATCAGAAGGTGTTGGCCGGGATCGGCAACATCTACGCGGACGAGATCCTGTTCGCGTCAAGGATTCATCCGACCCGCGAATCCAGCCGGCTGACGGCCGCCGAGCTCGACCGCCTGCACGCCGCGATCGGCCCGATTTTGGCCGCGGCGATCGCCGCCGAGGGCTCCAGCTTCGACGCCGGCTATCGGACGGTCCTGGGCCTGGAAGGGGGCTTCCTCGCCGTCAACTCGATGTACGGCCGCGCCGGCCAGCCGTGCAAGGGGTGCGGCTCCCCCGTCGAGAAGACCAAGATCCCCGGCCTGATCGGCCGTCCCACCTACCTTTGCCCGCGCTGCCAGCCGATCCGTCCATCGCGCGGCAAGCGGTCGACGGGTCGAACTTGATCGCCGTTTACTCGTTCCCGCCGAGTTCCCAAGGTCCGCGCGATCCGGTTCGGCTTGTCGGCGGAGTCCAGGCGACGCCTGTCCTCGACTTCCTCCATCGGGCCGTTCTCGGAGTCTGTCCCACAAGCGCGTACTCCGGGAGCCTCGCCCTCCCTTTACGAGACGGATTCTCAGCCTTCGGGCCAGAGGGTGTTGATGAGTTTCAACGTCTCTTCGACGAGGGCCTGGCCCCCTTCGGGGCCGACGCGGTTGCTCTCGACGATCGCGCTGTAGCCGCCGCCGCGCTGGGCGCGCTCGGTCGGCAGGTAGCTGCCGGGGCCGGCGAGTTGGATGACGAAGGTCTGGAGCGCGGGGCTTCGGGCCTTGATCTGGATGCCGTAGTCCGTGAAGAGTTCGAAGACGTTCGTCGCAATCGCCACGTCGCCCAGGCGGATGACGTGGAGTTCCATGCTGAACGGCTCGACGGTCCCCGCCTTCTGGCGCTCGAAGCGGTCGACGACCGCCTGTTCCCAGACGACGATCCTTTGGTTGGCGGGGTCCTTCGAGAGCGTCTCGACCTTCGACCGGGCCTCGGCGGCCTCGGCGTCGGTGACGGCCCGGACGGGGAGCTTGATCGTCGCGACCTTGTGGGTCAGCGCCGCGTCGGCGTGCTGCTCCTTCTGGGCGCCTTCATAGGCTTCCTCCCAGGCCGCGACGATCCGCCTGGCCAGCTCGTCGAGCCGTGACAGCCCCCGGAGC
>CALCIC010000858.1 GCA_937907405.1 uncultured Isosphaeraceae bacterium
GTTCCAGTTGTTCGCGGTGGACGACCACTGGTTTTTCACCATGGAACTGATCGAGGGAACCGATTTCCTCACCCACGTCCGGCGCGACGTCCACGCCTCGGACGGCCCCCTCGCGGCCGACGTCGGCCGACCCGAGCGTCGATTCCACGAAGATCGGCTGCGCCGCGCCCTGATCCAACTCGTCGAGGGAGTCCACTATCTGCACGGCTGCGGCAAGCTGCACCGGGACCTCAAACCGACGAACGTCCTGGTGGCGGAGGAGGGTCGGGTCGTGGTCCTCGACTTCGGTCTGACCGCCGACTTCACGTCCCTTGAGCGTGAGTCCGCGGGGGAACGGCAGATCGTGGGGACCGCCGCGCACATGTCTCCCGAGCAATCCGCCGGTCGCGAGGCGTCTCCGGCCAGCGACTGGTACAGCGTGGGCGTCATGCTCTTCCAGGCGCTCACCGGCCGACTCCCGTTCGAGGGGAGCGTCGAGTCGGTCATCGCCGACAAGCAGCGTCGCGACGCCCCCTCGCCCGACGCGCCGGCCGAGGAGCTGCCCGCGGATCTCGTCGCGCTCTGCCGTGACCTTCTCGATCGGAATCCCGGCGCCAGGCCGTCAGGGACGATGATTCTCGACCGGCTGCAAGGCCGCGTTCCATCCGTCGACAAGGCCGACGAGCTGGTTCGTACCGCGCCGATCATCGGCCGGGAGCGTCATCTCCGCGTCTTCGTTTCGGCCTATGAGTCGATGAAGTCGGGCCGGATCGAGACGATCTTCCTCCACGGTAAGTCGGGGACGGGCAAGACGACGCTTTTGCAAGCGTTTCTGGGCGATCTGGAGAAACGGGGCGAGGCCGTGGTCCTGGCCGGCCGCTGCCACGAACGCGAATCGGTTCCGTTCAAGGCTCTCGACGCGGTGATCGACGCTCTGGCCCAATACCTCAAGACGCTGTGTCCGTCGATCCTCATGACGATCTTGCCGACCGACGTGATCCACCTCGCCCGGCTTTTCCCGGTCCTTCGGGGGGTCGAGGGGGTGGCCGCGTTGATCGAGGAAACCGCCGGGGCGGCCGATCCCCAGGAAGGCCGGCTCCGGGCCTTCACCGGGCTCCGCGAGCTGCTGGTCCGGATCAGCGCGAGAAGTCCGCTCGTCCTGGCGATCGACGACCTCCAGTGGGGCGACGCCGACAGCGCGGTGTTGCTGGCCGATCTGCTCTACTCGCCCGATCCCCCGGTCCTGCTGTTCGTCGCGAGCTTTGGCCAGGAGGAGGCGGCGAAGAGTCGCTTCCTCCAGATCCTCCGTCAGGTCCAGTCTCGGGTGGGGACGATGGTGAGCCGTCACGACCTTGCGGTGGAGCCCCTGGGAGTCAACGAAGCGCGCGCGCTGGCCTTGTCCCTGCTGCACGGCGACGGAACCAGGGCTCAGGCTCATCTGGTCGCGCGTGAATCGGCCGGCAACCCCCTGTTCATCGACGAGTTGGTTAAGCACATCCAGATGGGAAGGCTCGCGGCGCTTTCGGACGCTCCCGGACGGATCGATCTCGACGACGTCCTGACGGCCCGAATTCAAGCACAGTCCGACGAGGCCGGTCGGATGCTGGAGTTGATCGCAGTCTCCGGCCGACCGATCAGCGAGGCCCTGGTGTTTCGGGCCGGAGCGTTCGGCCCCTCGGCGCGGCTCTCCCTGGTCGCCTTGCGGTCGGCGCGGTTGGTCCGGAGCAGGAACATCAACGCTTGCGAGGAAATCGAGGTCTACCACGACCGCATCCGCGAGACCGTGCTCAATCGGATCACGTCCGACCGGCTCGCGTCGTGGCATGATCGACTCGCGCGAGCGTACGAGGCCGAGGGGGACGCCGACCCCGAGGTGATCGCGGAGCACCTGCGCGGCGCGGGCGAGTTCGCGCGCGCTCGGGTGTTTCACGAGGCCGCCGCCGACCGGGCCGAGGCCGCGTTCGCGTTCGACCACGCCGCGCGACTCTATCGGGCGGCCCTCGACGACGTCGACGCCGGGCCCGCCGAGCGGCGGCGACTCATGACGCGGCTCGGCGACGCCCTGGCCAACGGCGGGCGCGGCGGCGAGGCCGCGGAGGTCTACCTCGAAGCCGCCGACTCGACGACGGCTCGTGAAAGCCTCGACCTGAAGCGGCTCGCGTCGTCTCAGTTGCTCCTCAGCGGGCGAGTCGACGAGGGAATGAAACTCCTTCGCACCATCCTCAAGCCCCTCGGCCTGAGCATACCAAGGAACCCTCGGCTGGCGCTGTTTCAACTCGCGTGGCGGCGAAGCCGAATCCGGCTCCGGGGGGTTCGGTTTCGACCGCGCGAGGAGTCGCGAGCCTCCGCCGATCTGCTCAGCCGGATCGACGTCTGTTGGTCGGCCGCGGTCGGCCTGAGCATGATCGATCCCTTTCAAGGCGCTTACTTTCAGGCTCAGGAGTTGTTGCTCGCCCTCAAGGCCGGCGAACCGTACCGGGTCGCGCGCGCCCTGGCCATGGAAGCCGCTCACGAAGCGACCCCCGGACGATCCGCCTCCGCAGAGGTCGACCGCCTGACGGCGGTCGCCGAGTCGCTCGCCGAGCGCATCGACTCGCCCCACGCGCGCGGCCTCGTCGACCTGGCTCGAGGGGCCGGCGCGCTCTTGATGGGCGAATGGAAGCGGGCGAAAGGGTCGTTCCAGCAAGCCGAGTCCCAGTTTCGAGAACGGTGCGTGGGCGCGACCTGGGAACTCGACACCGTCCACATCCTCTCGCTCTGGGCGATGCTCAGCATGGGCGAGATGGCCGCGGTCAAGGGGCGGTACGAGGACCTTCAACGCCAGGCCCGGGACCGTGGCGATCGTTATGCGGCCTCCACCCTCGCGACGATCTTCCAGGCGAGCATTCAACTCGCCGCCGACGCCCCTGAAGACGTCGACGAATGGATCGCCGCCGCCGACCGGGCCCGACCGCGGTCGACCGGAGGACTGACCGTCCAGCACGTGTCGATCATCCGATCGCGGGTTCATCTCGGGCTGTACCAGGGGAAGACCGACGACGCCTGGAGCGGGATCGAGGAGATCTGGTCCGACTTCTCAAGGTCGACGCTCTCTCGCATCCAGATGATTCGCGTCCAGATGCTCGAACTGCACGCGCGGGCGGCGCTGGCGGCGGCCGAGCGAAGCTCGACCCCCGAGCCTTACCTGCGAGTCGTCGAGAACCACGTCCGCCGACTCGATCGCGAGCGGCCCTGCTGGTGCGAGGGCCACGCCCACTACCTCCGCGCGGGCCTGGCCGCGAGCCGCAAGGACGCGGCGTCGGCGCTCCTGCAACTCAACGAGGCGGCTCGCGACTACGCGAAGGCCGACATGCCGCTGAGCGAATGCGTCATGCGACTGCGAACCGCGGAGATCCGAGGGGGCGAGCAGGGCCGAATCCAGGCCGGGACGCTCATCGAACACATCAGGACGTTCGGCGTCGCGGCGCCCGAAGCCTGGGCGCGGATGGTCGCCCCGGGCTTCTCCCGGGTCGTCTCGGGCGAGATCGACACCAACTTTTGAATTCTCAACCGTGCGTCGCGACCGCCGCGACCGGCCGCGCGTCGCGCGCCCGACGGGAGAACCAAAGGAACAGCGGATACGCCAGCACGACGCCGACCACGTCGGAAACGCCGTCCACGACGTCCCCGTCTCGGCCGATGATCGGCAGGCTCTGCCCGTATTCCGTGACCACGGCCAGCGCCAAGCCGGCCGCCAGAACCACGAAGAAACGAGCATTGCCGGGAATCGCGCGCAGCCAGAGCAGCCCGAAGACGGCGAAGACGCCGGCGTGGACCACCTTGTCAAGATTCGGGAATGCCTTGGGATGCTCGCCCCCCCCTCCGATGGACAGCATTCCGACCGGAACCCAACACATCGCCAGGATCAATAGGGTCCAGCACATCGCGGCCGCCAGCCTCAATCGCATGATCAACTCTCTCCTTCGCCTCGATCCTCGCGGGCCGGCCTCGGACCGCAAGCTCGGTCTCGGCCGCTGGACGCGATCGCCTGGCCCCTCAAACCATCATAGCTTCGGTACGCGATTTCGGCCCTTGCATCTCGACCAAAAATCGAAACCGTCGCGCGAACATCCTCCCGTCCTCGTGCGTCTCTAATCTT
>CALCIC010000859.1 GCA_937907405.1 uncultured Isosphaeraceae bacterium
CTCGGCCTGGCTCCGTGGCCCGGTGCTCGGCGGGCTCATCCAGCCTTGCGTCCTGATCCCCAAGCGATTGGACGACGGCGACGTCGACGCCGGCTCGTTGCGTCTGATCCTGCTTCACGAGTTGGCTCACGCCGACCGGGGGGACGTCTGGTTCAGCGCGCTGGCCGGATTGTCCCAGGCGGTCTGGTTCTTCCTCCCCCAGCTTTGGTGGCTGCGATCACAACTCCGGATCGATCAGGAATTCCTCGCCGACCGCAAGGCGGCCGGACCGATCGGCGATTCGGCCGCCTACGCGCGCTGGCTGGTCGAACTGGCCTCGGCCCGATCGTCGGGCGTCTCCACGTCCCGAGCTTCCTCGGAAGACGACGACGGCGCCCCGGCGATCCGGTGGTGGAAAGGGGGGTTCAAGTCGCCGCTGTTGCAGCGAGTCGCCATGCTGCTTTACTGTCCGTTCCGGGTCGAGGAGCATCCCCCGACCTGGTTCACGATCACCATGCCCGCGATCCTCATGACCACCGCGATCGCCCTTTCAACCTGTCGGTTGCTCGCCCCGTTCGATCCCTCGGCCCTCTTGCAGCAGGCTCGGGCCGGCGACCCCGTGGTCTCAAGCTTCCACATCCCTCAGTTCGTCGTGGTCCCGAACGGCGGGACCGCCGTGCTTCCCCTGGCCCTGCCGCCGTCGTTCCAGCTCACCGCCACGTTGTTCGCCAGCCCCAGCACCCTGGCCCAGATCCGCCTCGCCGGCTACCCGCTCACCGCTTCGACTGATGATCCGCCGGACGACCCTCCGACTTCCCACGAGATTTCCATCGTCCGCGACGCCCACGGCTTGGTGGTGCGCGTCGACGGCGAGAACATGATGATCGACGAACATCGCTACCAGCCCGAGCGCAACGGCCCTCAATGGCTCACGATCCAGCCCCCCCGCGACGCGACGGCCACGTTTTCCGACATCCTCGTCAATTGGTGACCGCGCGTCCCCCCCTCTCTCCTTACTGCCATTTCGGCGACGCTGTCTTTTCGGCAGCGTCCAAGGAATGCACGGCTGCCATATTAGAATAACAGGACGTACGCTCCGAAGCCGTCCCCGAGCGGTCGCGCAGTTCTGGCAATCACTGCAAACTCTTAAATTACAATGAGTAACATCCTACGAATCGGACTGTCGACGATCCTGGACGTGGACTGGCACGGGCGCTGCGTGAGAGAGCCGTGGGACGAATCTCATGGCGTGGGCGATGTTCTGGGGGCGAGCTTGCATGAACGGTTCAAACTGGCAGGAGGGTTGGAATCCGTTTCAGGAGCTCCATCGCGAGATGGGTCGACTGTTCGAGAGCCTCGATCCGTTTCCCTCGGCGCGTCACGTGCGGCAGTTCCCGCCGATCAACGTCTACGTTGACGAGGAGGGATTCCTCCTCTCCGCCCAGCTTCCTGGACTGAGCGCCGAGGAGGTGGAACTGACGGTCACGTCCGAGACCCTCTCGCTGCGGGGCGAGCGGAAGCGGGTCGAGGGGGTCACCGACGACTCGTACCGTCGCCAGGAACGGGTGATGGGGCGTTGGGCGCGAACCGTCACCTTGCCCGATCGGATCGACGAGGGCCGGGTCTCGGCGCAGTTCGCCAACGGAGTTTTGACGGTTCGACTGCCCCGGGCCGAGACCGCGAAGCCCCGGCACATCACGGTTTCGTCACAGGGTTGACCCACGAGGCGACCGATTCCAAGGAGCCCCGCCATGAACGTTCCCAACCCCTCGATCCGCGTCTCGGTAGGCTCGTCGTCGTCGGCGTCCGGCGAGCCGTCGCAGAAGGTCAACGCCCGTGAGCCCCGCCCGGCGTTCGCGCCTCCCGTCGACATCCACGACGGCCCCGAGGGCCTGACCCTGGAAGCCGACCTTCCGGGAGCGACGGAGTCCAACCTCCACATTCAGCTTGAGGACAACGTCCTGAGCCTCTACGCCACGCTCGACTCGCCGGCCTCGGAGTCCGCGCGGCTGATCCACCAGGAGTATCCGGTGGGCGATTTCCATCGGTCGTTCATCCTCAGCGACGAGGTCGACCGCGACCGGATCACCGCCGAATTGAAGAACGGCGTGCTGCGGATCTTCCTCCCCAAGGCCGACCGCGCCCGCGCCCGTCGGATCGAAATCAAGTCGTGACCAGCGCCGGCGGACAATACCCGGTCGCAACCCGATCCGAAACCGTGCTGATCATGTCGGCCGGTCGTTGACCACGCACGTTTGCACTTCCGTTTTGGAGGCGCTCGAATGGGAAGGCCGAGGATGAATTGGTCTGATCACTGGCGGCGCGAGGGGAGAATCCCTTTCGATATGCTGCAAACCGAGTTCAAGCGATTCGTCGAGGACTACCTCCAGCCGGGGCCTCAGCGTGAACCGGGGCAGCGCGGCGAGCCGGGCGTCGACCGTCCCTGGATCCCGCCCGTGGACGTCTACGAGACGCCCGAGGAGACCGTGGTCGTCGTCGAGCTTCCCGGCGTGGATGCGTCCCAGGTCGAGTTGTCGGTCGCCGACGGTCTTCTGATCATCCGGGGGACGAGGGCCCCTGACGACCGGCCCGAGGATCAGGTTCAGGTTCGCGAGCGTCGGTTCGGCTCGTTCCTGCGCCAGGTGCCGGTGGCGACCGAGGTCGACTTCGACGCCGCGCGGGCCGAGACGGTCAACGGCGTCCTGACGATCCGTCTCCCTCGACGCCGTTCCGCGGCCCCCCGGACGATTCCGGTGCGTCCCGGTTGAGGCCGACGTCCCCGCCGTCCGGCCCTGGGATGGAAAACCAGGCGTCCCTGACGCTCGCTCCGCCCGAGAAGTGTGGTAAGTTGTAGACGTTGAAAGCTGTATCCTATCTCGTGCGGAGCCTTGCGTCATGGAGACCGAGAAGGTCATCACCTACTCAGCGATTGGAATCGCTGGGATCGTCATGCTGGTTTTCCTGCTCGATCTCGCGGTCGGAATCTTCGGCCAGTACGTCGCGATGGACGTACTTTTCATCCTCGGCGCCGCGTTCCTGATGTGGCAGGGCATCGAGACGATCATGGAATTGAAATAGCGGTTCGGGGAGTCGGTTTCAGGCTGGGGCTCGTTCGGCGGCGACCTGCCGGACCAGGGCCTCGATCAGGCCGTCCCAGGTGTGGGCCGAGGCCTCGGCGGCGACCGTCCAGCCGAGGTCGGCCGCGGCCTTCGTCGTGATCGGGCTGATCGACGCGAGCTTCACCTCGCGGCCGATCCGCCGCCGCGCGGGCTCGGGCAAGAGCGCGTGCAGCCGCGCGGCGATCGCCGAGCTGGAAAGCGTGATCCAGTCGACCGAACCTTCGACGACCCGATCGACGAGCGCATCGGGAAGCCGGTCGACGTCGGCGTTCTGATAGACCGCCACCTGTTCGACTTCCGCCACCCGGCTCACCTCGTCCTGGAGGATCGTCCGGCCGCGATCGGCCCGGGCCAGCAAGATCCGGGAGCCGGCCGCGACCCCCGCCAGCGCCTCGGCCAGCGACTCCGACCGGAACGACGGCGGAACCAGGTCGGCCCGAAGATGGAAGCGGTCGAGGGCCTCGGCCGTGGCCGGCCCGATCGCGGCGAGCCTGACGCCGCCGAGCGCTCGGAGATCCTTGCCGCGCTCGAACAGGCGTTCGAAGAAGCTCCGGACCCCGTTGACCGACGTGAAGACGAGCCAATCGTATTCCGAGATTCGGTCGAGCGCCCCGTCGAGCGGTCCCACGTCCTCGATCGGCCGGATTTCGACCGTCGGCGCGAGCAGGACTTCCGCGCCCATCGCTTCAAGAGCGTCCGACGATCGAGCGCCCTCGTCGCGGGGCCTCGTCACCACGATCCGCTGGCCGGACAGGGGGAGCGACTCGAACCACGCCAGTTCCTCGCGGCGGCCGACGACCTCGCCGACGACCAGGAGGGCGGGGGGGTGGAGACGGCTCGCGCGGGCCAGCTCGGAGATGGTCCCCAGCGTCGCCGAGACGACCCGCTGCGACGGCAGCGAGCCGGATTCCACGGTCGCCGCGGGCGTGGCCGGATCCTTACCCTCGCGGATGAGCGTGCGGCAGATGGACTCGAGATGCGTCACGCCCATGTAAACGACCAGCGTGCCGGGGAACCGGGCCAACGCCGGCCAGTCGAGCCGCGACCGACCGGACGCCGTCTCGGGGTCGCCGTGCCCGGTTACGAATGCGACGGCCGAGGAACCGCCCCGGCAAGTGACCGGGATTCCCGCATAGGCCGTCGCCCCGACTCCCGCCGTCACCCCCGGAACGATCTCGAACGCGACGCCCCGGCTGCGGAGGAAGATCGCTTCCTCAGAGCCGCGGCCGAAGACCAGAGGGTCGCCCCCCTTGAGCCGGACGACGATCTTGCCGGCCTCCGCGTGCTCGGCCAGCGTCCGGTTGATCGCGTCCTGGTCGAGCGTGCAATGGCCGACCGACTTCCCCGCGAAGATCCGAAGCGCCCGAGCCGGCGCCAGGTCGAGCAGTCGGTCGTTCGCCAGATGGTCGAACACGACCACCTCGGCCCGAGCCAGCCGATCGGCCCCTCGCACCGTCATCAACCCGGGATCTCCGGGGCCCGCGCCGATCAAATAGACGATTCCGCGATCACGACTCATGGCTTCTCATCGTCGAGGAAATCAAAGCAGGGCCAGCGGACCTCGGGTGACGCCGTACTGGTTGGACGCCTTCAGCTCGCGCCAGAGGGTCTTGCCGTCGCGCCGGCCGGCGATCGTCTCGCGGTACAGGGCGACGATCCGCTCGACGGCTCGGGGAGAATCGTCGAGGAACTCGATCCGGAGACTGCCGACGCGGTGCGCGACGAGCCGAGGGAGGAACTCTGCGGCGGTCTGGGGGACCGCGTTGAACAGCGTGTTGCGACAGCCCACGTCGGCCTTGAGCGGGTGCTCCTTGCCCACCCGGTCGCGGAGCTTGACGTCGTGGACGTCGCACGGCCGCCCGCAGTTGGTGTGGTCCGTTCCGGGCGACAAGAACGCGCAGAAGACGCAGTGCTCCATGTGGAACATGGGGATCTGCTGATGGATCACGACCTCCAGCCAGTCGGGGGGGACGCCGGCGATCAGGTCGAAAAGCTGGTCGACGTTAAGGTCGTACGACGCCGTCACCCGCCGGGCGCCCCGGGACTGAACCAGCTCGACCGTCAGCGGATTGGCGGCGTTGAGCGAGAAGTCGGCCACGAACGGGATCTCGTTCTCGGCGCAGTAATAAAGCCCTCCCGCGTTGCGGACGAGGACGCCGTCGGCCCCGACTTTTCCGAGATACCTGAACAGGTTCCGCTCGGCCGGCTTCTCGATTCGAGGGGTCGCCACGTACACCGTCGCGCCGGCTCGACGCGCCGCGGCGACGGCGTCGGGATACTCCTTGATGTTCTGATAGTCGGCGTAGATCGTCGAAACGCCCATCGCCGCGGCGGCCTCGATCTGATCGGTCCGCCGGCAGAGAACGGACAACCGCGGCGAGCCGGCGTCGGGCCTCTGGCGGTCGCGTTCGGCGCGGATCGGCGCGAGGAGCTTCGGAAGAACCGGCTCGGCGGCGATGGCGCGGGCCGGCGCGACGGCCGAGGCCGCGTCGAGCCGGGCGGACAGGTCGCGCCGGACCTGGTTGAGGACGCTCTTGGGAACCATCGGCGCGCCCTCGATCTCGGTTTCGAGCGAGCGGAGCCGATAGGACGTACCGCCGAGACGGCCGAGTTGCTCGCGGAGCAACGCGTCGTCGGCGCCCGTCGTCCGCGCGGGCTCCAACGGCGATTCACTGGCCGCCGCCGTCGAGAAGCCCGCGGCCGAGCGCGCCCGGACCTGAAGCGGCTCGCCGACGGCCGCCCGGACGCTCAGGTCGAGATCGACCAGACGGGCGTTGGGATCTTCAAAGCTCCGGCGGATTCGGGCGGTCAGCTCGGGGTCGTCGGTCTTCCAGACCCGCTGGCCGCGATGCAGTCGTAACAAGTCGATCGCGTCCCGGCCGAACCGCAACTCGACGCGCCCCGGCGACTCGTCCGGCCGTCCGTCAGCGGCGACGACCTCGTAGACCCGGCCGCCTTGCTCGGGAACGCCGGCCGCGTCGTCGCCGTCGAAGACCAGTCCGTCCCCCGGCTTGACGCGCGACGCGAGCGTCATTCGGACGCCGGCCCGGCCGACCGACTCGACCTCGCCGAGCAAGATCCCGCGCTTCTTGGCGTAGTCGCCGCGGACCAGAATTTTGTGGTTCTCGCCGTCGAGGAAGCCGTGGCTGAAGCCTCGCGAGAACGAGAGCTGCATCTCCTCGACCTCGCGTGGAGAGAACGCGACGGGTCGACCGGCCCAGGCCTCGTCGACGGCCTGGCGGTAATGCCGGGTGATGTTGGCCACGTACTCGGGCGACTTGAGCCGCCCTTCGATCTTCAGACTGGCCACCCCCGCCCGGATCAGGCCGGGGATCAAATCGAAGGCGGCGAGATCCCGCGGGCTGAGCAGATACTGCGTCTTGCCCAGGTCGACGTCCTCGCCGTCGCAGACGATTTCATAAGGCATCCGGCAGGCCTGGGCGCATTCGCCCCGGTTGGCGGATCGACCGCCGAGCGCCTCGCTGGTCAGGCATTGCCCGGAATAGGCCACGCAGAGCGCGCCGTGGACGAAGACCTCGACCGGCAGCGTCGATTCGGCCTGGACCCGCTCGACGTCCTTCAGCGACAACTCGCGAGCCAGAATCACTCGCGAGCAGCCCAGTTCGGCGGCGAGCCGGACCCCTTCCTCGCTGGTGATCGACATCTGGGTCGAAGCGTGGATTTCCAGGTCGGGCGTGATCGCCCGGATCAACCGGGCCAGGCCCAGGTCCTGGACGATGACGGCGTCGACCCCCGCCGCGGTCAGCTCGCGAACCGTCTCCTCGACGTCCGGAAGCTCGCGAGGAAAGATCAGCGTATTGAGCGCGACATAGCCCTTCACCCCGTAACGGTGGAGGTAGGCCATCGTCTCGTCCAGGTCGATCCCATCGAAGTTCATCGCCCGGATTCGGGCGTTGTGGTGCTTCAAACCGAAGTAAACCGCGTCGGCCCCGCTGGCCACCGCCGCGCGGACGCACTTCCGATCCCCCGCCGGCGCGAGCAGCTCGGGCTTGACCCGACCCCCAGGCCGAGCCGGATCGTCGATCGCAACACTCGTCGGAACCATGCTTTCCAACTTCATCAACGCCCCGTTCCCAACCCTGGACCGAACCCAAACCGTCTCATACAACGTATTATGACCGTGAAGACCGATCGAAACCAAGTGTCGCCGATCGATGGTCGCGCTTGAGAGCTTGCAGCCGTCGTCCGGCCGAAACTCGACTTGAGATCGTGCAATAAATGTTATACAATCGAAGTCGATGAAGATGACCACGCCTGGAAGGACGGCCCATGCTCTTGGTGCGGGTCGTCTGGTCCGATACAGTGTAGCGACTGGACGTGGTTTTCGCCTTCCCCGCATTCGGCGAGTCGAGCCGTCCGCCGTTTCGACTCGGCGTGAACCATGCTTGCTCCGACCGGATTGACGACCTCGCCTTGGCGCTCTTGAAGAACGCAACCCGCCTCCGGCGTTCTCAACCCGCCCATTTTTCCCCAGACGATTTCCCAACGAGAGTCGCCATCCGAGCCGGACGAACTGACGCGCGAGGAAAACGTAGCCACGCGGCGACCTTCGGCGGCTGGTCGAAAAACGGGAATGGATTAGGAGTTCGATCGAAATGCGCGCACTCAAGAAGCTGCGGTCTTCGCTGATGATGATCGCGATCGTCGCCGCAGTCGGCGCTACGATTCAGCTCGCGTCGAATCCCCCGAAGGGTTGGCGTTGGCGAACGCCCCGGCCTCTGATCGAAAAGTATCGGTTCGCGCCGGTGAGTCGAACCGTCCTGGCCGGGTCGCTGACGGCCCATGGAGAACTCCAAAGCGCCAAGCGGACGGTGATCGAGTGCGAACTGGAAAACATCACGATGGGCGTCAAGGGGCAGACGCTGGCGGCGGGGGGGGCGTCGACCCTCCTGTACGTCATCCCCGGCGGCACGATCGTCAAGGAGGGAGAGGTCCTCGCTCGATTGGATTCGTCGGATTACGAGGAGTTGCTGCGGCAGCAGCAGATCACCGTCGAGCGGGCGCGGTCCGACCGCTACCAGGCGGCGCTCAATTTGGACGTCGCCAAGCTCGCGATCCACGAGTACCGCGAGGGGGTCTTGAAGGAGACGCTCAAGGACTCCCAGCGTGCGATCGCCCTGGCCGAGTCCGACGAGATGCGCACCAAGGACCGCCTCGACTGGACCCTGCGCATGGAAGAGAAGGGCTACGCGCCGAAAAGCCAGGTCGCCACCGAGAAGCAGAATTACGCGAAAGCCCTGTTCGCGGTGGCGCAGGAGAAGGGCGCGCTCAAGGTCTTCGAGCAGTACGTCGCTCCCAAGGCGCTCCGGACGCTTGAGGGCAAGGTGCTCGCCGACACGACCGTCCTGAACTACCAGGACAGCCGCCTGAAACGCCAACTCGACCGCCTCGAGACGCTGGAGCGTCAGGTCGAGTTGTGTACGATCCGGGCGCCCCACGACGGCGTCGTAATCTACGCCAATGATCCGCGTCGGGGGATCGTCATCGAGGAAGGCATGGCCGTTCGGCAGAAGCAAGACTTGTTCTACCTGCCCGACCTCGGCGACATGGAGGTCGTCACCCATCTGCATGAATCGATCGTCGATCAGGTGCGGACCGGCATGAAGGCGAACGTCCGTCTGGAAGGCGCGCCGGACGCGCGGTTGGAGGGCCATGTCAAGAAGGTCTCTCCGCTCCCGGACTACGATTGGCGGTCGGACGTTCGCTATTTCACCGCCATCGTCCAGCTCGACTCAGTCTCACGGGCCGATCTCAACCCGGGATTGACCGCGGAGATCGAGATCCATCTCGCCCCGAGGTCCAGCGTCCTGACCGTGCCGATCGAGGCGGTGACCCAGGAAGCAGGGCAGGACGTCTGCTACGTCGCCCTGGACGACCGACTGGAACGACGGAGGATCGAACTCGGCCAGGCCACTCACCACCTGCTTGAAGTCGCCGACGGCCTGCGGGAAGGGGAGCGCGTGGTGCTCAATCCGGTCCGGGCGGAAGTCGCCGACGATACGTCCGAGGGGCCGGACGCGCGCGACGATCAGGCGTCCCCTTCCTCGACGGCCGACGAGGGAGACGCGGAGGCGGCCGACGCCGTCGCCGTTTTGCACTGATTGCGCCGGAGGGGACGACGCGGTCCTGGAATCGGCGGTCTCACGCCCCGAGGATGCTGTCGTCCGCCGCCGCGTCGTGCCGAAAGAAGAATCGAATCGAGATCCGCCGTCCACCCTCGGCGCGCGAACCGTCCGCGCGTCCGGGTCTCTGATTCTTCAACTCGAGCCGCGACGACGACGAACTCATGGGTGCAAAACGCGCGAGCGGCGGTCCCTCTTCCTCCTCGACTTCCACCTCGGACAACGCCGTTTTGAACGCGGCGCTGGTCGCCGCGGCGCTTGGCGGGGCGTGCGCCCTGCTGGTTCACAAGGGGCGGTTGAGCTGGCCGCCGGTGGAACTGCTTTCGGGGCTGGCGACGATCGCGGGCTGCCTTGCCCTGGTCGGGCCGATCATTTTGGCTCGGGCCGGGCGCAACGGCGGCAACCTCGGAGAGCTGGTCTGGCTGACCGGAGGGCTCTTGATCTGGATCTTCGACGCGGTCGGCGCACTCAGCGGCAACCTGAAATGGACCAACTGGGCCACCCCGCTCGGCGAGCGCGCCATGGGGCTGATCATGCTCGCCCTGCTCGTCGCCGGCGTCCGTTCGGGACTGGCCGGCAGGGACTGGTCGTGGACGAACGTCACCGGCTGGGCGCTCGGCCTGTTCTGGGTCGGCCTGGCGTTCTCATCGTGGTTCTTGACGGCGGGCCCGTGGCCCTCGGGGGGGCTCCTCCCGCGCTGATCCTTGACGCCGCGCGCGACAGTGATTAGCCTCGAATAGACCAAGCGAACCCTTGATCCGGAACTTCCGTCCCTCACTCGTATATCGACTCATTTCCGCCGGATCAGGTGCGTCGAGGAGCTCCTTCGTGGCGATCGATCAAGAGACATCACCGGCGACGACCGACCTGAAACCGAATCTGCCGGTCATCGAAAACGAAATCCCGACCTATCGGGCCGTCAGCACCCGCGCCCTCCTCGCGGTGGTCTGCGGGCTGATGGCGATGTTCAGCTTCGCCCATCCGTTCTTCTACCTGTTCGCGATTCTGGCCGTGGTGCTGGGCGTTTCGGCCGATCGCGCGATCCAGCGCTATCCCGACGCTCTGACCGGGCAGACCATCGCCCGCGTGGGCGTGTTGCTGGGGTTGGTCTTCGGTCTCTCCATCGCCACCATTACGACGCTCCAGGACTACCTGATCCGCCGCGAGGCCGAGAAGTTCGCCGTCCATTACGGCGAGCGTCTCAAGGAGGCGCCGCTGCTTGAGCTGTACTGGCTCGGACTCCCTCCGAACACCCGAGAGCAGGTCACCGCCGAGGAGAACTGGGCTCAGATTCAGGGTTCCAGCAAGCAAGAGCAAGCGATGGCCGAGATGGAAAAGGCCCCGCTCAAGCTCTTGTCCGAGCGGCTCAAGTCGTCCGCTGATCAGAAGATCGCCTTTAAAAACGTGGAATACCAGACCCAGGACAGCGACAATACGCCCCTGATCCTGGCCGTCTACGAGATCGACGGCCCCGCAAGCTCGGAACACGAGGCTAAAGAGTTCGCGGGCGTCGTCTTCAAGGGCATGATTCCCGAGGGATCGAGAATCTACGAGTGGTGGGCCAGCGACATTCGCTATCCCTACACGCCGGCGACGTACACCCCCCCGGTCAAGCCTGTCGACGACGGCCACGGTCACGGCGCCGGCGACGGCCACGGTCATTAAACCCACGATCACGCCGCCCCCAAGCCCAAGGTGGATTCAGTCGAAGAAGTCCCCGCGCCTTCCGGCCGACCATTTTCAATTTGATCCACCCGAGCGGCCGATCGACGTTGGGTTGAGCGTGGAGCGCGATGCTTCCGCCCGCGGGGACCAGATCCTCAGCGATCGTCCCCGGTGTACGTGGCGAAGCAGTTGGGCGTCTCCCAGAGCGTGACCTCGGCGATCGGCAGGCCGGCGTCTCGGCCTTGCTCGTAGATCAGTCGAGCGATGTTCTCGGCGGTCGGGTTCGCGTCCATCACGAACACCCGCTCGCCCCGGTCGCGGAGCAGGGGGAGCAGCGGATCCTCACGGCAGAGCAGCATGTTGTGGTCGATCTCCTCGTCGATCCAGCGCTGGATCTTCCTCTTGATCTCGCCGAAATCCACGAGCATCCCCTGGTCGTCCAGACTCGCTCCTTCCAGCGTGACGACGGCCCGGCCGTTGTGCCCGTGCAGGTGCCGGCATTTCCCCTCGTAGTTCAAGAGCCGGTGGCCGTAGCAAAACTCGATTTCGCGGGTGACTCGGTACATCGTCGGCCTACTTCCTGATCCCTAGCGATCGTCGGCGTAACGGGTGCGGTCGAGGCGGTCGGCGG
>CALCIC010000860.1 GCA_937907405.1 uncultured Isosphaeraceae bacterium
GGCCGTCGATGCGGCGCGAGACGACCTCGCGGATCGAGGCGAAGTCGTCCACGCCGGCGACGGTCCTGATCCGGTAGCGGCGATACCCCGGCTTGAACGGCAGGCCGTCGACGAACGTGACCAGCGAGCCGACGGTCTCGGTCCCCCCCAGGTGGGCGATGTCGACGCCGGTGATCGTCCGGGGCGGGGCGTCGAGCTTGAGTACTTGCTTGAGCCCCTTCAGCCCCTTGCGCGGGTCGACGTAAAAGACCTCGGGCTGGGCGTGCTTGGCCAGGTCGCCCCGGAGGTTGATGTTCTCAAGGGCCTTGATCTCGTCGCGGAGTCGGGCCGCCTTCTCGAACTGGAGCGCCTTGCTGGCCTCGCGCATCTCCGCGTTCATCTCCTTGAACAGCACGTCCTTCTTGCCGTCGAGGAACAGCTTGAGCCGGTGGACGTCGCGACGGTAGTCCTCGCGACTGATCCGCAAATTGCAGGGGGCGGTGCACTGGTCGATCGACGCCAGCAGGCAAGGGCGGAACCACCGCCACCGGGGGTCGTCCTCGTCGATGTCGAGCGCGCAGGTGCGGAACTTGAAAATCCGCTGGAGCACCTGGATGGCCCCCCGGAGCGTCTTGGCGCGGGGGAACGGGCCGTACAACTTGACCCCCGAATCGAGCGGCTGGCGGGTGAAGTTGACCCGGGGGAAGTCCTCGCCGGTGGTGATCTGAAGGTACGGGAAGCTCTTGTCGTCCTTGAGGTCGCGATTATGCTTGGGCTGGACGTCCTTGACCAGCCGCGCCTCCATCAGCAGGGCGTCGACCTCGGAGTCGGCCGGCAGGTGGTCGACGTCGGCCACCTCGCCGATCCAGTCGCAGATCCGCCGGTCGCGCGCGGCCGTCTTGTGGAAGTACGACCCGGCGCGGGCGCGGAGGTTCTTGGCCTTGCCGATGTAGATCACCCGCCCCTGGGCGTCCTTCATCAGGTAGACGCCGGGGGTCGTCGGGAAGGTTTTCACCTTTTCGCCCGGGGCGATCGCGCTTTCGGCCTCGGATTCAGACATGGCGGCTCCGCGACTCCGTCGGCTTCGTGGGTGCTACTCGATGCGCTTTGTTTTGTTGTATGCGCGGCGTGCTGTCGGTTTCATTCCGAGCGAACCTCCCGGCGAATCGTCCGATGCCGGCGGTCATCCGAACAAGGCGGCGGGCGCCGGGCCCGAGCCTACTCAGCCACCGGCGGCCCGCTTGACGTCCTTGATCAGAAGATAAAGGTGCATCGGGTCGGTCGGAGACGGGACGAACCCGAAATGCGAGTAGAAGTCGCGGGCGCGCTCGTCCTTCGCATGGACCGCGAAGGCGCGTATCCCGGCGATGTCGGCCGCCTGAAGCGTCCGGCGCATGGCGTCCTTGAGCAGCCCCGCCCCGAGGCCGCGCCCCTGCCAGGTCGAACTCACGGCAAGGCGGGCGAGGAGCATGATCGGGATCGGATGCCGGGCGAGCCCCTTGCTCAGTCGGTCGGGGGCGCCCTGGTAAGCGACCTCGCCGACGGCGAGCGAATAGTAACCGACGATCGAAGAGCCGGAGACCGCGACATAGGTCTGAGCGGCCCCCGCTCGCTGACTGGCGACGGCGAACCGGACGAGAAACCGGTTCAGTTCCTCCGAGCCGCAATCGAATCCGTCGAGATCGTGGTCGGGGCTCAGCTTCTCGACCCGCGGCGGTTCGTTCACTCTCTCGATCCGTCGTCAAGGGGACCGTCTTCCTGAAACAATCGGGCCAAACGCGGGAGGTCGCGGGGAGGGGCGTCGAGCGCACTCAAGAACGCCCGCCATCGGTCGGCGTCGAGCCCGAATCTCGTGCGGCCGGCGAGCGTTTCGTCCGCCCGTTGCATCGCGCTCTCCAGGACGAATTCGGTCACGGAACGATGGGCGGCCAGCGCCGCCGCATTGAGCCTCGTTTCTTCTTCCGGCGACAGCCGCAGGTCGAGCTTCGCGCCTCCCGCCGAGCGTCCGGGCATGGCCGCCTCCCCGTTATCTGATGGATACCTGGCCGATCGCGATCGATCCGACGCGCGACGTGCGAATCAGACGACTCCCGCAACGTATTGTTCGACGTCGGCGGCCATCTGGTCAAGGCGGCGGGCGGTCTCGCGCTTGGCTTCGGCGAGGGAGTCGGGGCCGTCGACGTGGCTGCGGGCGAACAGATAGAACTTGATTTTGGGCTCGGTCCCCGAGGGGCGGGCGGCGAACCGGACCCCCTCGCGCTCGGTGTGGAAGATCAGGACGTCGCCGGACGGCTCGGGCAGGGGGGTCGACTTGCCGGGCTGGCGGAGGTCGCGGACCTCGTGGGCGCCGTAGTCGAGCACCTCGGTCACGGCGAGCCCGGCGATGGTCTTCGGCGGGCTGGTCCGAAACGCCTTCATCAGCGCCTTGATCGTGTCCAGCCCTTCGCGCCCCTTGTAGGTCTTGTTGATCAGCCGCTCGCCGTAGTGGCCGACGTCGATGTAGAGGTCGTCCAGGTATTCGACGACGGTCTGCTTGCGGTCCTTGACCGTCGCCGCCAGTTCGGCGAAGAGCATCGAGGCGATCGAGGCGTCCTTGTCGCGGGCGTACGTCCCCATCAGATAGCCGTGCGACTCCTCGAAGCCGAACAGGAAGCCGACGGGCCCCTCGCGGTCGATCCGCTGGGCGATCCACTTGAAGCCGACGAGCAGGTCGTCCTCCATGCGGACGCCTTCGCGGAGGGCGAGCGCCCGGGCCATCTGGGTTGAGACCAGGGTCGTGACGAGGTAATGGTCGGGCCGGAGCTTGTGGAGGTCGGCGTACTGCTTCATGACGAACGCGGCGAGCAAGACGCCGATCTGGTTGCCGTCGAGCGTCGTCCAGTCCCCCTTGGGGTCTCCGGTGACGGGGACTCCCACGCCGATCCGGTCGGCGTCGGGGTCACTGGCGAGGACGAGGTCCGCGCCGGTCGCCTTGGCTTCGGCGATCGCCGCTTGGAGCGTCGCCGGGTTTTCGGGGTTGGAGACGTGCCCCGGCACGTTGGGGAAGTCGCCGTCTGGAGAGCGCTGGGAGGCCAGGATGTTGACCTCGGCGAAGCCGTCGGCCAGGAGCGCCGCGGCGACCGAGGTCTCGCCGACGCCGTGCAACGGCGTGTAGACGATCGAGATCCCCCGGGCGTGGCTGACCGACTCGCTGACGACGGCCTCGATGTACGCCCGATCGACGTCGGCGCCGGCCGTCGCGATCGAGCCGTCCTTGCGTCCTTCGTCCAGGCTTTTCTCCGGGATCTCGCGGTCCGAGGCCCCCTTGACGCACTCGATGATCCCCGAGTCGTCCGGCGGAACGACCTGGCCGCCGGTCGCCGCGTAGCACTTGAAGCCGTTGTCCGACGGCGGATTGTGCGACGCCGTGATCATGATTCCCGCATCGCAGCCCAGATGCCGAACGGCGAACGAGAGCAAAGGGGTCGACCGGGGTTGGTCGAACAGGTGGACCTTCACGCCGGCCGCCGCCAGCACCCGGGCGCAAAGCTCGGCGAACTCGGGGGAGTTGTGGCGGGTGTCGCGGGCGATCACGCACGAGCAGGTCGTTCCGGGGGCCTTCTTGCCGTTGATGTAGTCGGCCAGCCCCCGGGCGCTCTCGGCGATGGTCCTGCTGTTGAGGACGTTGGTCCCCACCGGGTACATGACGCCCCTTCGGCCGCCGGTGCCGAATTCGAGCACGGCGTAGAACGCGTCGTCGAGCTGCTTCCAGCGGCCGTCCTCGACGTCCTTGAGCACCGCGGCCCGGTACTGGCCGAACGGCGGCTCGGTCAACCACCGGGCGATCTCCCGGGCCGACGAGGGGGCGAGCTCCCCGGTTCGCGAAGCGTCCTGGACCCTGGAAAGTGCTGCTTCGACGGTGATCATGATGCGACGGCTCCGCAGTGCTGAAACCCGACCCGATCAGTCGACCGGGCGCTCACTTTAAAGCTAATCGGAATCCCCAAGACCCACAAGCGGCAGGACCGCCACAGCCGTTTCAACCGCGTCGCATCGCCCCGGAACGGCCGATCGTCGGTCGATGTAACTTGAACCTTTAGCGAAACTTTCGACGAATCACGACGCCCCGCCAGCTTGTAAAAACGGACCCTTTGTAAATTCGTCTTGACAATGGCGGCGGCACTTTTGCAGAGATTCGCGATCCAGTGCCGCGACGGAGCCGGAGGCGGTCGCCAGGACGAATTTTTAACCCTCTGCGAATCTGGGGTTTACAGCTTCAAATCGAAGGCGGAGCGACGTTCGATCCGGGTTTGGCACGTCGGCTGCTTTATCCACCCGGCGTCGAGACGATCGAGGACGACCGATACGGCGAGAATTTTTCTTAAAGTCGTCAGGATCGATCGACGCAGCGGGTGGGGCGGACACGGAAGATCGCCGAACACCGGCCCGGCTTTTTTTAGCCCGGTCGCTTGCGATACACAGGGAGGTTGCTATGGCTCGGCCGACGTCACGACGATCGCTCCGTTTCGAGAATCTTGAAGACCGTCAGATGCTTTCGTCGGGCGGCCCGAGCAGCCAGGCCCAGTACATGCTTCAACTGATCAACATGGCTCGCACCAATCCGAAGGCCGCGGCCCAGTGGGTCTCGGACAACGTGACGCCGGAAGTCAGCAACACGCTGAAGCATTACAACGTCGACGTCAACGCGGTGAAGCAGACGATCGCCAGCAGCAGGCCGCTGCCGCCGGTCGCCTGGAACGGCAAGCTCGCCGCGGCGGCCCAGAGCCACAGCCAGGACATGGTCGACAACAACTACCAGTCGCACACCGGCTCCGACGGCTCCTCGGCCGACGACCGGATCGCCGCCGCCGGGTACGACAAGGCGTCGTCGACCGGCGAGAACGCCTACGCCTACGCCGGCAGCGTCGACAACGCCATGCAGGCGTTCCTCTACGATTGGGGGGTGTCCGACGCGGGCCATCGGCGGAACCTGCTTCAGCCCGGCGTCTCGGACGGCGACTCGTTCCGCGAGGTGGGCATCGGCCTGGTGAACACCGGCGGCCGACTCGCCAGCGGCAAGATCGGCCCGGTGGTCGTGACCCAGGACTTCGGCGCCCAGTCGAACGCCCAGGCCAAGCTCGTCGGCGTCGCTTACACCGACAGCGACTCCTCGCAGTTCTACACGCCCGGGGAAGGGGCGGGGAACGTCCGGATCGACGCCCTCAACCTCAACGACGGCTCGACCGCCTCCACGACCACCTGGGACTCCGGCGGCTACGAGTTGCCCCTCGCCCCCGGCCCGTACAAGGTCACCGCCAGCCAGAACAACGTCGTCATCCAGGACGTGAACGTGAACGTCGGCACGGTCAACGTCCAGCAGGACTTCGTCCTGAGCAACCCCTGGAACGGCCGTTCGCTCGTCCCGTCGACCCCCGCCGCGACCCCGACCCCAGCCCCGGTCGTCCAGACCGCCGCGGCTCCCATGAGGACCGCCGCCGTCGCCGTCTCGACGGCCGTCCCGACGCCGACGCCGACGCCCTCGACGCCGACCGCGGCTCCGGCGGCCTCTTCAAACTCAAACGCAAACGTCGCGTTCTTCGCCCCCAGCGACTGGAAAGGCCCTGTCGTCGGAACGTTGAGCGTTCAAGCCGCCAAGCCTGTCGCCACGACGACGTCGCAACCCGCGCCGATCACCGTCAGCTACGATCAGCCGGCCCTCCCGGACTGGACGACCTGGAAAGCCAAGTCGGCCTGATCGCAGGCCGCAACGTACAGCGAGGAGCCCTGATCCGAGTCGATCGGATCAGTCGAGATTCACCCCTCCGGCCATCTGGGGATGGCCGGAGGGGTGAATTCGTTTCCGCGCCGCGCGTGCATGCAGACTGATCGTTCAGCCTTCGCCCATGACGGTCACGATCATCGATCGTCGGTGGGGACGAACCCGGTGCTCCCAGAGGTAGACGCCTTGCCAGGTCCCCAGCGCCAGCGCGCCCTGGACGATCGGGATGGTGAGCGCGGCCTGGGTGAGGATCGACCGGATGTGCGCCGGCATGTCGTCCGGTCCTTCAAGAGTGTGACCGAACAACGGGTCGCCGTCCGGGGCCAGCCGCGCGGCGAATCGTTCGAGGTCCTCGCGGACGCTCGGGTCGGCGTTCTCGCAGACGATCAGCGACGCGCTCGTATGCCGGAGGAACACGTTGCAAAGCCCTGACTGGACGCCCGAGTCCCGGACGATCCGTCCGACCTCGTCGGTGATCTCAACCGTCCCGCGACGGCGCGTCTGAAGGTCCAGGTTCTTCTGATAAAGCATGATGCGGGTCTCAACGAGGATTGGAGCGAGTCGGCGGCTTCAGGGGATTGTATCCGGCGGCGAAGCTTTCCCGCCCCCTGAAGCGAACATAAGGCCCATTATCGGACCCAGGATTGGGAGGCGACCTGCTTCAACGGGGATTCGCTCACTCATCGAGCGTCCGCCCCGTGAGCTTGGGGGCCGATGTACTGGACGTCGCCGCGGCGGAGGCCGTGGTCATCGCACCAAGCGTGAATGGCTTGTGCGATCGTCCGCCGGCCGGGCGCGCCGGCCTCATCCAGGTTCTTCCATCCCGTCGGGGCGCAGCCGGAGATGCCGTTGATCGTCGGAACGCCACTTTCCAACGCCGCCCACATTGCGTCCAACTGAAGATAGTAGTGAACGTCCGTGCTGATCTGGGAGCGGTAGTAGAACGCCCCGGCGCGGCGGTCGACCTGACGGGCGAGCTTGGCGATCTGGCGGCGGCTCGCGTCGCGGTCGAACGTCTCGGTCGTCCCGGTCTGCTCCGCAAGGCAGACCATGGCAAGGCACCAGGCCGCCGCGGCCCGGCGGCCGTGGTCGAGCCGCTCGATCAGCGACGCCAGTCCAAGCGCCGCCGGCACGAGAAGCAACAGGACCATGCGCGAGGGTATGCGGATGGCTCCCGAGCCCGGGATCCAGGGGGAGACGAGAAGCCAGAGTGAACCGGCGCCGAAATGCATGCTTACAGGCAGCAACGCGATCCCGATGATCGCCGATCGCTTGACGGGGCTGACTCGGAACCGGCTCGTCCCGGCGACCGACCAGCCGAGAACCGTCCCAATCGCCGCCATGATGAAAACCCAGGGGGCGTTTTCGACCGACAGCCAGGCCGTCGCGGCGAGCCAGAGGCTTAGGGCTCCGAGAACGACTTCGGGCCTACGACTCGGTGCGAAGTACGCCGCAGATACACCGGCCGGCGCGAAGAACCCGGCCAGCAACAGGGCCGAGTCCATCGGCAGCGAATGGAGACTGAGCGCGACCAGCGCAGCCCCCGGCGCCCCCCAGCCACTCGTTCGCCCTCGCTGGTTCCAGATCCGGAGCACGCAGAACGCGATCATCGCGAAGGTCAGGGAGAGGGCGACATGGTTGTCGGTCGGAGCGACGAGCAGGACGACCGTTGTGAGAGCGAATGCAACCGTGTCGAATCCGGCCCAGTCCGGCTCGCGAACGAGGCTCGCCAGGGCGAAGCACGCCGCCGACGCACCAAGGAAGGCCGCTGGGAACGTCATGGCCGTCACCCCGAACAGCGTCGCCGCGAAGGCCGCCCTGACGAGGGGATTGCGACGGCCGAGATAGATGCCGAGCCCGCACGCCCCGGTCGTCGCGAAGCCGAGGCCCAGTCGGAGTTCTTCGGGGTACAACGTCCCAACCGGCCAGCGGCGATCGATCCAGCCCCACCACCAGTTGGCTGATCCGGCGTTCCACCACGCCCAGGCCGTCGGTTGGGTGAACTTCTGCAGGTCGCCGAAGTCTCGACCGAGTTCACGGGCCACCGGCAGGTAATGCGCGAAAAACGGGAGCAGGGCGACCGCGGCGACCGTCGCCCCCAGGACGGCGGCCCACCAGTCGCGTCGCGCCAGGGCCGCGACCCGCCCTCGGGTCGAGGGGAGGATCGACGCCGCGGCCGTCGCGACCGCCAGCCCGACGCCGAAGAACCAGCCCAGGTAGTAGCCGCCGTAGAACTGGGCCGCGACCGACAACCCGAAGACCACCCACCATGAGGCCCGCTCGATGGCGCCGACGGAATGGTCTCGGGCGATCCGGCAGAGCGCATGGAGGGCGAAGAGGAGGTAGAAGAACGGCAGGAGCTGCGGGTGGTGGAGCTGATTCACCCTCGGCGCGCCGAACGCGATCAGGCCGGCCGCCGCCGCGGTCGCCGGCGCGCCGAAACCCAGGCCTTTGCGGAACAGGAGTACGCCCGTCGCGTAATTCAACGCGGTCATCGTCGCCATCCAGACGCCGAACGCCGTATCGGGCGCGAGGCCGGCCGCGCGGTACGGCCAATAAAACGGCCCGTAGCTGAACATGCAGTCCGAGAACGCCATCACGTTCGGGACCGGATGGAAGAACGGCGCGTCCCAGAGACGCTCGTGGAGCGGGGCCCGCGAGATCCAGAGCCATCCGTGCTCCAGGATGTAGTTGAGAAGCCGCGTGTCCCCCATGTCGGTCTGGATCCGACGAAACCCCGAGAGGATCATCGGATGGTGCACGGCTAACACCCCGACGACCCCCACCGCCGCCACCAGTCCGGCGCGGTACGCGGATCTCGAAGCGGCCGCCGCCTCAGAGTCTTCACTGGCCGGACTTTCCATCGTGGACGTCTCTGAAGCGCGGACTTACGGCGAAAACGGTTCGCTCCAAGCTCCTTGCACGAGGATGCTCCGTCAAGTAGCGACCGGCGGTCTCAGGCTCTTTCCGCTCAGCCCAATCCCGCGACCCGACGGAACGACCGAGCGAGCTTTGGATGCTTGATCGACAGGTTGTGGAGTCGGTGGGCGATCTTCAGGGCGTTGGGGCCGAGAGCGCTGTTCAGCGACAGCGACCGCCGCGCCTCGGCGAGCGCGCGTTCCGAGCATTCCGCCGCGGCCCGGACCCGTGCGAGTTCGGCTTCCAACTGAGCGGCGTAGGCTCGGACGTTGGTCGAATCGGCTCGAATCGCGGTCACGTACTCGTGCATCGGTCGGCGGATGTAATCGTCGAGGACGTGGACGGGCGCCTTGACCGCCTTGAGCAGTTCGGGTTCCTCGCCGCGGACGTAGAACAGGTTGATGCCGTCGAACGTCGCCGAGAGGTAGTTCGCGGCGTGCAGCAAGGGTTCCCAGCGCTCGGGCCGGGTCGCCTCGACCACGACGATCCGGGGCCGCCAGCGGTTCCAGTCGTTGCCGATGATCACCTCGCGCTCGAAGCCCTCGACGTCGATGGAGAGGAAGTCGATCGGTCCCTTGACGTGGGCCTCGCAGATCTCGGCCAGCGTCATGACGGGAATGGTCCGCCTGGCGTATTCCAGCCCCGTCAGCGCCCGCTCCTCGGCGACCTTGGGACAGAACGTGGAGAGCCCGGAGTTCGACAGACACTGCATGAACTCGATCGTCGAGGCGCGGTCGGAGACGCCGACGTTCAAGTTGACGTCGTTGGGTCGGTCCTCGCAGATCTTCTGATAGAGCTCGACCTGGGGCTCGACGTTGATCCCCCGCCAGCCCTCCAGCGAGAAATGCTTCGTCACCGAATCGACGAACGGATCGTTCGCTCCGACGTCGATGTAGAAGCCCCCCCGCAAATCGGGGAACGCGCGACGGAGTAGAACGTCCTCGCAATTCTGAGCGTAGGAAATCATCCTTGATCGGCTCCGATGACCTGGACATGGACCGGGGCGGAATTCGTGGGGGAATATACGGCCTTTCGCCCAACCTGCCCAGGGCGGTTCGTCCCGGCCTTGCAACCCTCCGGATTCCTGATTTTGATAGCATAGTGGGAGTCCCGAGCGGTCGCCTCGACCACTCGACCGGCCTGATTCCGACGGATGCGACCATGACGATTTTTTCGACGAGTCTGATGTTGATGATGTTCGGGGCGTTCGAGGCCGCCGAGCGTCGGGTCGAGGTGGCGCTCGACGACGCCGGCGGCCTGGCGGTCTCCGAGGTCGTCAAGGCGTTGGCCGGGGCCGCGAACCAGGCGGTCGAGCCCCCTCCGGCCAATGTGACCGTCCCCGTGCGCGGGCTTCAAGGGGCCCTGGGCCGATCGCTCCTGGCCGATGCGCTGGGGGACGAGGTCGCAATCGAGGTCGGTCCCGAATCCGTCGTCTTCGTCGTCCCCGCGACCCTGATCGAAGGGGACGGCCGGACGCGGTTGAAGGCGCGTCTGGAACGGCTTGCGGCCCGGACCGAGGAGGCCGCGCGGCGACAGCAACGGCACCTGATGCGCGCCCGTGATTCGTACCGCCCCAACGACCCCGACCGTCCCACGATCTGCATGGTCCACGGCGTCAACTCGTCGTCGGGGGGCTTCGTCTACACGATCCCGCCGCTTGAAGAGGCCGGCTACGGGATCGTGGTCTACGACTACGCGTTCAACCAGAAGCTCGACGACTCGTGCGCCCAGTTCCAGGCCGACTGGCTGGCGTTCCGCAAGGAGGCGGGGGAGACCCGCCCCTGGACGATCCTGGCTCACTCGATGGGCGCGCTGGTCGCCCGAACCTACGTCGAGGGCGCGGGTCGCGGCGCCGGCGACGTCGACTCGCTGGTCCTGATCGCGCCGGTCAACAAGGGCGCCCACATCGCCCGGCTCCAGCCGGTCTTGCAGATGATCTCCGGCATGCGAGCCGTCCAGGGGAAGCGGACGGCCCAGGCGCTCGCCGAGCTTTCCGAGGGGGTCAGCGAATCCGCCAAGGATCTTCTGCCGGGAAGCGCGTTCCTCAAGCGGATCAACGGCAGACCGCGCAACCCCGACGTGGCCTATCACATCCTGGCCGGCGACCGGGGCGTGCTGACCGAGGACGCCCGCAAGAAGGTCGACGACCAGTTGGAGACGGTCTCGCGCAACCTGGGGGTGTTCGGCTCGCTGACGAGGCTGGCGACCGGCGAACTCGGCCCGGTGCTCGACGAGCTGACCGACGGCCTGGGAGACGGCTGCGTCGCCCTGGACCGGACCCGGCTCGCCGGCGCGCCCGAGCCCGTCGTGCTCCACGCCAACCACGCCGAATTGATCCGCGCCCCCCTGCTCTTCGACGATCCCGGCCCCGTCGTCTCGATGCACCAGATCCTGGAATGGCTGATCGACGACCGCCGCGCCCGCGCGCGCCCGTAGACGCATAGGCCCTTGGGTTTCCGTCCAGCTTCGATTAGTCTGTGTCCGATCACCAGCCCACGCGCAAGCGAGGCGATCGACGGGGAAACGCTCGTTTCGCGCCTCGGGCTCACGTCGCCCACAAGGAATTCGGACCAGGAACCCAAGCTTATGTCGCAGACGTTGGAATCCACGCCGCCCGACAGGCTCGAACCGCATCCTCCCGGGCTCTACGCGCTGTTCACGACCGAGATGTGGGAGCGGTTCAGTTATTACGGGATGCGGGCGCTTCTGGTCTTGTATCTGACCAAGGCGATGGGTTACTCGGACGAAGGCGCGCTGAACGTTTATGCGATCTACACCGGGTTGGTCTACCTGACTCCGCTGCTCGGCGGCCGGCTGGCCGACCTCTATCTGGGGCAGCGGAAGGCGATTTTCATCGGCGGGATTTTGATGGCGGCGGGGCAGTTCGCGCTCGCCCGTC
>CALCIC010000861.1 GCA_937907405.1 uncultured Isosphaeraceae bacterium
ATTCCCTCAATGGTCGTGGAGGAGTTCGACATGGCGTTTCATGAGTTGTACCGACGCTGGAAGACGAGGCCGTTCGCGATCCTGGAGGCGGAGGGTCGGCTGGAAGCCGTCGAACTGGCGGCACGCGCCGGGATCGACCTGACGTACGCCGATCTCCGGGGGTTGATCGCCCCCCTTGGTTTTCTTCCGGGCGTCGACCTCCGGGGCGTCGACCTGACGGGCGGAGACCTGGCTGGCGGTTATCTTCGCAAGGCCGACCTCCGCTCGTCGATCCTGGTCGGAGCGAACCTGGCGGGCGCCAGGCTTCGGGAGGCCGACCTGCGCTACGCCGACCTCCGCAACGCGGTCTTCTCCGGCGCCGACGTTCGAGGCGTCCGACTCACCGGGGCGAGAATGGAAGGGACCACGATCGATTGGCGGTGGTCCGGGTTCGCCGTCGAGCTTCTCGGCCGCGACCGCGATTGTCGGGGCGACGCTCTCCGGCTGGTCGCCGAGTTGGCGTTCGAGGATGAAAGCCGCCCGTTCGGCTGGCTCCAGACGCTGTTCCGCAACGCCGACTCGCTTGAATGGGCCCTCGGGGTGCTCGGCCGGGCGATCGGCCCTCGCGACAACGCCCCCGATCTGCTTCGACGCCTGGCCGCCGACGCGATCGTCGACTCCGTCGTCCCGCTCGCCCCGCAACGACACTGGACCCGTCGCGCCCGCTCAGCCTGAATCGCGAGCACGCATTATTCCGCAATCATTCTTGCTTATCCCTGTTTTTCATACACGTTGAGGAGAACCCCGGATGTCCCACGCGATGCCCAAGCCCCCCCGGCGCGCCACGGCCCCGACCTCCGCCCGCGACATGGCGATGCTGCGGACGGCGCCGCTCGACCGATTCGCCCTTCCTCGCCTGCACGTCGAACCGCGCCAGGCGGACGGCGGGCTGAGGGTCTTCGACCGGCCTTCGGGAACGCACGTCCTGATCTACACGCCGCAGCGCGCTTGCCAGTTTCAGGCCGGCCATCGCGCCGGTCGATGGTACGTCCGATCGACGACGCACGTTGGAGGGGCGCCCCAAAGCCTTGACTTCGACACCGCCCGCGCCGCCGTCGAGGCCGTGGGACGCGGCGCCTGGACCTCTCGGCCGACGCGGGCCGTCGGGGCGCCTTCCACTCCTCGGCTCCGGGTGGTCTGGCACGATTCCGACGCCCGGCTCAACTGACCGACGCTCCGTCTCCATCCGATTCTTCACCGCTCTCCGCCGTCGCGGCGCTCGGCCGCGGCTTACACCTTGATTAATCAGGACGCATTTGATGTCATCAACATACAAGATTCGCTCCACGGTTTTTCGACGGTCGGATGAAGCCAAGGCCGACCATCAATCGTCTGAAAGAAACTCGTCGGCGTCCTACGACCGGTCCGCCCCCTTGCTGTCGGCCGAGGCCGAGTGCGAGTTGGCGGCGCGGATCAAGGCCGGCGACGCCGCCGCCCGCGAGGCGCTTACGGTCGCGAACCTGGGGTTGGTCGTGACGATCGCCAGGCAGTTCAAGGCGCGGGGCGTGGAGCTTGACGACCTGATCCAGGAGGGGACCCTCGGCCTCCTGAGGGCGGCCGAGGACTTCGATCCGGAGACGCACGGCACGCGATTCTCGACGTATGCACAGTACTGGATTCGCAATGCGCTCATGAGGACGACCCTGGACGACGGGTCGATGATCCATTTCCCATTCTATCTTGCAACCCTCCGCAGGCGGTTCGACCGTGTGAAGGCCGAGATGGTGAGTCACCGCCGATCGACGGCCGACGGCCCTCGGGGCGAGCCGACCGACGACGAGGTCGCCGAGCACATGGGGATCGAGCCGCGACGACTTCGGTTCCTGCCGAAGACGCGGGTCCATTGCTCGTCGTACTCGACCTCGACGCTCGAAGTCGACGACGCGGGCGCCTCGGAAGATCAGATCTTCGAGGAACGCCCCCCGGAAAAGCCGCTCGAGATCGCCGAAGAGATGGAGGGGCTGCACGCGGCCCTGGAGCAGCTACCGCGGTTCGAGGCCTGGCTGATCAAGCGCCGGTTCCGCCTCGACGGCGACGACGACGCCCCCAAACGCCTTCCGGCCCGCCCCTCGGCGCACGGTCAAGACGAGCTTAAGGCGCGGCGGACCAGGCGAGCCGTCGATCAGTTCGACGAACCTCGGTCCTATCGCGAAATCGGGCGCGAATGCGGCCTCCCCGTCTACCGGCTCAAGCAGATCGAACGGGACGCGTTTCAGCGGCTTCAGCGGTCACTGGCCCGAGCGTCCCATTCCCGCCGCCGCCTCCCGGTTTCGTCGGACCCGTCGGCGCGCATGGTCGAACGACGCGCCACGGCCTGAATCCACGGACCACGTTTTGCACGTTCGGGAGACGCTGATGAGCACCTTGTTAATCCAGGATGCGGCGCGTCGAGGTCGATCGACCGAACCACCGACGCCCGCGCCCGACCCCCTGGCCGCTCGACGTTTTCTGTCGATCCTGGCGTCCCCCCTGGAGGGCTGCGTCGAGCTTCGGGTCCTGCGGGGGACGTTCGACCGGAGGGGTGACGTCCAGCGGGCCGATCGGTTGGGGACGGGCTTCGCCGGCTCGACCCTGGCCGGCTGGTACGACGACCTTGACCGTCTGGCCGCCCAGTCGAGTCGACTTCTGTCGGTCAGCGGCTACGTCACGATCAACCCGGTCCGCTCCGACCTGCTGGCGAGATCCGACAACCGGCTCAGTCGCGTTCGGCACACCACGCGCGACGAGGACGTGGCGGTCTTGCGATGGCTCTACCTCGACGTCGATCCGGCGCGGCCGCCGGACGTCAGCAGCACCGAGACCGAGCTTCTCGCGGCGGTCGCCCGGCGCGACGCGGTCCTCAACGGGCAGCCCGAACTGGCGGCCTCGGCCATGTGGGGGAAGTCGGGCAACGGGGCCTGGATTCTGGTCCGGCTGCCCGATTATCCCAACGACGCCCGGCACCGCGGGCTGATCGCCGAGACCGTCCGCGCGCTGGCGCGCGAATACAACGACGACAAGGTGGTGATCGACGTCGCCACGGTCAATCCAGCGCGGCTGATCGGTCTGCCGGGCACGATCAAGGCCAAGGGATCGCCCCGCCACGACCGCCCCTGGCGGCTGGCGACGCTCGACGGTCACGGCCCTGGCGCCGGCTGACGACGAGGAGTTCGGCTCCTCCCCCCCTCCACGGGCCCGACGCATAGAGCAATTCACGCATGACGACGCCTCAAGGTCCGCATTCTCACTCCTCCTCCTCCGACGCCCCGACGGCCGTCGACCTGGCGGGATGGCTCGATCGAAGGGGCGTCGTCGCGCCGGCCGACCGCGGCGATCGGAAGGATTCCGGCGGTCGCCCGGCGACGGTCCCCGCCGCGGGGTCGACGTCGGTCGCCTCCCGCGCGTCGAGGCATCTGGCCAAGCTGCCGCCGGCGGTGTCGGGGCAGGGGGGGCACGACCGGGCCTTCCACGCGGCCTGCGTCCTGATCAAGGGGTTCGGCCTCGGGGTCGATCAGGCCCGCCCGCTGTTCGAGGACTGGAACCGGACCTGTGAGCCGCCGTGGTCGGCGGCCGAACTTGAACACAAGCTCAAGAGCGCCGACGCGGCTCCCGACGACCGCCCGCGCGGCTACCTCTCGGGTCGTGGGCGCGGGTCCGGGCGTCGGGGCCGCCGGGCTCGGCGGGCCCAACCCGCAACGGCCGCCGCAGCCGCCGCACCGGCTCCTGTTTGCGAGCCTGCAACGCCTTCTCCGACGCTTGCATTCGAGGGATCTGAGGCGAATCCGCACCGCCTCGCCCTGGTGTTTCTGATGCAGCGGCACGCCCACCCGGAAGGGGTCACGCTGCGGTACTGGCGGGGCGGGTTTTATCAATGGGAGCACAGCCTTTACCGGGCCGTCTCCACATCCGAGCTGCGCGCCCGGCTTACGCAATGTCTGGCCGACGAGTTCGCCCGCATCCACCATCTGGAAGACGCCGAAGCCGACGGCGGCCGGCGGCGGCCGTCCGGGCCGATCTCGGTGACGTCTCGACTCGTGGGGGACGTCATCCAGGCGCTGTCGGGCCTGGTGTTGCTCCCGGCCGACCGTTGCGCCGCGCAGCCGTCCTGGATCGACGCGGTCCCCGACGCCCTGGCGAGCCATCCCCACTGGCCGCGGCCGTCGTCGCCCGACGACGAGTCGACTTGCGGGTTCGCGGATTCGGCGTGCGACCTCTCGGCATGGCCGGCCGACTCTCTGATCCCCGCGCGGAACGCGATCGTCCATCCGCCTTCTTACACGACCGGGGCCCGGTGCATGATGGCGCCGACGCCCCGGTATTTTAACGCGCACGCACTGGATTACGATTTCGACCCCCGCGCCCCCGCCCCGTGGGTCTGGCTCGACTTCCTGTCGCAGATCTGGCCCGACGATCCGTCGAGCGTCGCCTGCCTGCAAGAATGGTTCGGATACTTGCTGACGTCCGACACCCGGCTTCAAAAGATCTTGATGATGATCGGCCCCAAGCGGTCGGGGAGGGGGACGATCGGCCGGGTCCTCAAGGCGCTCGCGGGGCCGAGCAACGTGGTCAACCCGATGCTCGCCGCGCTGGCGCGGCCGTTCGGCCTGTCGGTGTTGATCGACAAGCCGGTGGCGGTGTTTCCGGACGCCCGGCTGTCGAGCCGGCCCGACAACGCGGCGATCGTCGAGTCGCTGCTCTCGATCAGCGGCGAGGATGATCAATCGATCGACCGCAAGCACCAGTCGTCGTGGACCGGCCGGCTGCCGACGCGGTTCGTCCTGGTCTCCAACGAACTGCCGAGGCTTCGGGATTCCAGCCGCGCGTTGTCGAGCCGGTTGATCATCCTCCGGTTCACGCGGTCGTTCCTCGGCCGCGAGGACGTGACGCTGTTTCAGAAGCTGGAGTCGGAGTTGCCGGGGATCTTGCTCTGGGCGTTCGAGGGCTGGAGCCGGCTTCGACGCCGAGGCAGGTTCGTTCAACCGGACTCGGCCCGCGACTTGCTTGAATCGATGGACGAACTGGCGAGCCCAGTTGCGACGTTCCTCGACGAATATTGCGTGCTCGAACCCGGCGCATCCGTCGCGCCGAGGGCCGTTTTCGACGCCTGGCGCGACTGGTGCCGCGAGCACGGCCGCGACGCCGTCGGCGATCTCCAATCGCTCGGCCGCGACCTCCACGCCGCAATCCCCGGCCTGACCAAGCGGCGCCTCCGCAACAGCGGCTCGCGCCTCACTTGTTACGACGGAATCCGGCTCCGAACCAGCCTGGACGACGACGCGCCGCCCCCGAAAGACGACGCGGCGGATTGGGCCTCGCCGACCTCCTAAGGAATTGATACTATAATAGGCGGCTGCATTGGGAGCGCACGCGAGCCCCGCCATCACGGACGACATTCAGTCATGCGCGCAATGCATGACGTCACGAGAATCACCAACATCGGGAGAAGCTCTTTCATGAATCGTTCTCGGGCCGTGCTGACGGCCGCCGCCGCGACCATGGCGTTGACCTTCGCCGGGACCGCGGCGACGGCAGGATCGTCTCTCTCGGCGGGGCCCGCCTCCGTCGCAAGCGTCCCACCGACCGTCTTCCCCCCGGGTGATCCGAGGCCCGTCCCCGAACCGGTTTCGCCGGCGTTTCTCGGCATTGGAATCACCAGCCTCATCACGTTTCGCCGCTTCCGTAAAATGTTCAATTGATTGAGTTTATTGAGGCAGCCCGGCATTCTCGGTTTACTCGGCGGATCGCCGTCGGCTGATCAAAACGTCCTTTGAAATCCTGGATGAAGACGCACTCGGCCTGGACCCAAAGTCCGGGCCGTTTGTATTTTCGAAAGCGCCGTTCCCCAGGCCGTCGCACGCTTGATCCGCAACCCGCGGTTCGCGGCTCCGGGACGATCCTGAAATCCGATCGCGAGCCCGGTCCATGCCGACGTCGAAAGCCGCCGCGGAAGCCGCCCTATACGACGAGTTGATCGGAAGGTCGCGCGAGCTGAGTTTGATCGGCTCGTGCGCGGCGGTGTTGGGGTGGGACGAGCAGACGTACATGCCCGCCGGCGCGGCCGCGCTTCGCGGCGAGCAGTCGGCAGTGCTCGCCGGGCTTCAGCACGACCGCGCGGTCGACCCCCGGCTCGGCGAATTGCTGGCGACCCTCGAATCCGGCGAGATCGCCGCCGAGGGGGACTCGATCAGGGCGGCCAACATCCGCCAGCTCCGGCGCGATTACGACCGTCGCACCAAGCTGCCGCGGAGCCTGGTCGAAGCGCTCGCGCGCACCACGTCGCTGGCGCAGCAGGAATGGATCGCCGCGCGGAAGAATTCGGATTTCGAGAGCTTCCGGCCCTGGCTCGAACAGGTGCTGGAGTTGAAGAGGTAGGAATCTCGATGTCTGCATGAC
>CALCIC010000862.1 GCA_937907405.1 uncultured Isosphaeraceae bacterium
AGTCGTCCAGGGCAATCCGACCCTCGCTTGCGCGTCGGGCTGATATTGGGGCAGGGTCCAAACCTTGCCCAGATCGAATCCGGCGAGGCTCAGAGTTCGTCCCACATCAAAATGAGCCGGGGTGAGCGAAATACCAGCCCGACGCGCAAGCGAGGGTGGATCGCCTCGGGAAGTTCGCAGGCCCTCAGTCGTCCAGGGCAATCCGACCCTCGCTTGCGCGTCGGGCTGATATTGGGGCAGGCTCCAAACCTTGCCCAGATCGAATCCGCCCGGACTTACACCGGCCACGGCCAGTCGTCGCCCAGGGCCGACTTTTGCAGCGCCGCGAGCTGGTCGATGCCGGCCTCGGCCAGGTCGAGCAACTGGGTGAACTGGCCCCGGGAGAACACGCCCCCCTCGCCGGTCCCCTGGACTTCGACCAGGCCGCCGCCGCCGAGCCGGACGACGTTGACGTCGACCTCGGCCGTCGAGTCCTCGGGGTAGTCGAGGTCGAGCATCGGCCTTCCCGCGACGATCCCCACGCTCACGGCCGCGACGCCGTCCTTGAGGATCGTCCCGGCGCGGTCGCCGAACTGCTTCCTGAGCGCGTCGGCGACGGCCACGAACGACGCCGTGATCGCCGCGGTCCGGGTGCCGCCGTCGGCGTTCAGAACGTCGGCGTCGACGTGGACCGTCCACGGCCCCAGCGCCTTGCGGTCGACGATCGCCCGGAGGCTCCGGCCGATCAGCCGTTGGATCTCGGTCGCCCGGCCGTCGGTCCGCCGCTGCACCCGCGTCGGCGTGCTGCCGGGGAGCATCGCGTACTCGGCCGTCAGCCAGCCCACCCCCTTCCCCTCCAGAAACGGCGGCACCGAATCGGATATCTGCGCCGTGACCAGGACCGTCGTCGCCCCCGATTTGTACAGCACGCTCCCCGACGCGTTGGGCGTGAACCCCCGGATGATCTCCACCGGCCGAAGCGCGTCGTCCCGACGTCCTTGCGAGCGATTCATAAATTCATATTCCTTGAATGTTCATTCTCTATTCGCCCCGCCGACGAGCCATTCGAGCAGGGCCATCTGGAAGTACATCCGGTTGGCGGCCTGGGGGATGACCCGGCTCTGGGGGCCGTCGAGCACGCCCGAGGCCACTTCCTCGCCGCGGTGGGCGGGCAGGCAGTGGAGGAACAGCGCGTCGGGGAGGGCGCGGGCCATCAGCTTCTCGTCGACCTGGTAGGGGGCGAAGATCTCGCGGCGGTGGTCGGCCTCGCTCTCCTGCCCCATGCTGGCCCAGACGTCGGTGTAGACGGCGTCGGCGTCGGCGGCGGCCTCCCGGGGGTCGTTCGACGACCGGAGCGGGACGCCGGGGAACCGGTCGGCGAACCGGGTCTTGAACGCCGGGGGGAAGTCGTAGCCCGGCGGACAGGCCAGGACGAACTCGACCCCCAGCAAGGCCGAGGCGACGGCCAGCGACCGCGCCACGTTGTTGCCGTCGCCCACGAAGCAGAGTTTCACCCCTTCGAGCCGATCCTTGAATTCGAGGATGGTCATCACGTCGGCCATCGCCTGGCAAGGGTGGGCGTCGTCGGAGAGGGCGTTGACGATCGGGATCGAGGCGTGGCGGACCAGTTCTTCGATGGTGGCGTGGGCGAAGGTGCGGACGGCCAGCGCGTCGACGTACTGGCTGAGCACGCGGGCGAAGTCGGCGACGCTCTCGCGGACGCCGATGCCCACGTCCTTGCCCCGGAGGAAGATCGAGCTCCCCCCCAGGCGGGCGAAGGCGGCCTCGAAGCTGACCCGGGTGCGGAGCGACGGCTTCTCGAACACGAGGCCCAGGCTGCGGCCCAGCAGCGGCGGCGTCCGCCTCGGCTCCGCGCCGCCGCTCTTGAGCTCGATGGAGCGCGTCAGCAGGGTTCGAGCTTCCTCGGAGCTGACGTCGAACAGGTCCACGAAGTGCCGCCGCGCGGGTTTCTCGGCGACGCCGGCCTTGCCGTCGGGGCCGGCCGCGCGCCGTGGTTCGGTCTTCTTCGAGTTCGAGCGTTTCAGATTACTGCCTCCCGCAAGACGGCGGCCAGGACGGCGCACCCCTCGTCGATCTGTTCGTCGCTGATGGTCAGGGCCGGCAAGAGCCGCACGACGTGGCCGTGCGTGGCGTTGACCAGGAGTCGGCGCGACAGGCACTGGGCGACCACGTCCGAGGCGTCGAACGTCAGGTCCAGGCCGATCATCGCGCCGAGGACCCGGATGTCGCGGATCTTCTCCGGGAGCTCGTCGCGGAGCGCCTCGAATTGAGAACGGAACCGCGCGCCGACCGCCTTGCCGCGCTCGAGCAGGCCGTCGGCCTCGATGGTCTCGATCGTCGCCAGGCCGGCTCGGCAGGCGATCGGGTTGCCGCCGAAGGTCGAGGCGTGCATCCCCGGCTTGAAGACCTCGGCCGCCTCGGGCCGGGCGATCATCACGCCGGCGGCGATCCCGCCGGCCAGGGCCTTGGCGCAGGTCAGGACGTCGGGCTCGATCCCCGAGTGTTGGTAGGCGAACCACGAGCCCGTCCGGCCCATGCCGGTCTGGACCTCGTCGAGGATCAGCAGCGCGCCGCGGTCGTCGCAAAGCCGTCGCAGGCCGGCGAGGTAGCCCGGCGAGGGGATCTTGACGCCCCCCTCCCCCTGGATCGGCTCGACCAGCACGGCGGCGGTCTGGTCGTCGATCGCCGCGGCGGCCGCCTCCAGATCGTCGTACCTGGCGTAGACGAAGCCGGGGACCATCGGCTCGAAGCCCTCATGGTACTTGGGTTGGGCCGTCGCCGTGAGCGCCGCGTAGGTCCGGCCGTGGAAGCCCCCTTCCATCGTGACGATCTTGAACCGCCCCCGGCCGTGGCCGTACGCCCGGGCCAGCTTGATCGCGGCCTCGTTGGCCTCGGCCCCGCTGTTGCAGAAGAAGCACCGGCCGCCGAAGCTGCGCTCGGAGAGGGCCTGGGCGAAGGCCCCCTGGGCCTCCATGTACCAGGTGTTGGGGACGTGGATCAACTGGCCCACCTGCTCGCGGACGGCCTCGACGACCCTGGGAGGGCAGTGGCCGATCAGGTTGCAGCCCCAGCCGGGGAAGAAGTCGAGGTAGCGGCGCCCCTCGGCGTCCCAGATCCACGAGTTCTCGCCCCGGACCAGCGACACCGGATACCGCCGATAATTGGGAATGACGAAGCGGTCGAACTGGTCGATCGTCTCACGCGAACTGGGATGCGCGAGTTGAGCGTGTGCCAACTTGGGAGACTCCGATAAGAGGGGGGACGCCGCCGAAACAAGGCGGATCGGATCGGCGGTCAGCGGACGAGGACGGGGCGCCTCCCCGAGGGGGACGCCCGATCGTGGTTCTCTTCCGGGACGATCTCGGTGCCGACTCCGGTCTCGGTGAAGATTTCGAGCAGGAGCGAGTGCCGCAGCCGGCCGTCGATGACGTGGGTCTTGCGGACGCCCGCTTCCAGGCTCTTGAGGCAGGCCTCGACCTTGGGGATCATCCCCTTGTCGATGACTCCTCGGTCGATCAGGTCGCGGCACTCGGCGGGAGTCAGACCGGTGATCAGGCTGGAGGGTTCGTCGCGGTCCATCAGAATGCCCGGCGTGTCGGTCAGGAAGACGAGCTTGTCGGCCCGAAGCGCCTGGGCGACGGCCGCGGCGGCGGTGTCGGCGTTGACGTTGAGGAGCCGGCCGTCCTCGTCCTCGTCCTCGGCCAGCGAGGGGAGGACCGGCACGACTCCGGCCAGGCAGAGGTTCTCGATCGGCGGGATGTCGACCTCGGTCACGTCGCCGACCCGCCCGAGGTCGACCAGGTCGCCGTTCTCGTCGGGCAGGAAGAGCTTGCGACCGTAGAGGCACTGGTGCGTCTTGTGGTGGAGGCCCGACGCCCGGCCGCCGAACTTGTTGATGTGCCGCTCGATGTCGGCGTTGATCTCCTCGGCCAGGACCCGCGCCACGATGTCGAGGGTGGCGTCGTCGGTGTACCGCCTTCCCTTGACCCAGCGCGGGGTGAGCCCGGCCTTCTCCATCGCCAGGGTGATCGCCTTGCCGCCGCCGTGGACCAGCACCGGCCGCATGCCCACGGTCTGCATGAAGACGACGTCGACCAGGAGATCACGCAACGAATCGGGGCTCTCCATCACCGAGCCCCCCACCTTGATCACCGTGAACCGGCCGTGGAACTTGCGCATGTAACCCAGCGCTTCGACCAGGACGTCGGCCTTGCGGATCGCCTCTTCATGCACGGTTCGGCCCCTCGACCCCGAAGACACAGCAGCACGCGAATCGGGCAAACTCCTATTCTTTCCATCCTGGACCGAAAAGTAAAGTGATCTCGGCGTCGTCTTGATCGGGTATTAACTCTCGCGGGAACCACGGTTTACGACCGACCCGCCGGCGCGTCGCGGCGAATCATTCCCAAGTCGAAAACCCGGTGTACAATGAACGTATTCGCAATGACGACGCACTACGCCTTGGAATGCTGGGAGATTGAGGGATGACGCGGAAAGCGACTTTGACGTTCGATGGCCGGACGATCGATCTGCCGGTCGTGGAAGGCTCAGAGGGCGAACTGGGCCTGGACGTCTCTCGTCTGCGGTCCGAGACCGGCTTGATCACCCTCGACCCCGGCTACGGCAACACCGGCGCCTGCACCAGCGCCATCACGTTCATCGACGGCGAAAAAGGGATCCTCCGCTACCGCGGCATCCCGATCGAGCAGCTCGCCAAGCAGTCGTCGTTCATCGAGGTCGCCTGGCTGTTGATCTTCGGCAAGCTCCCCACTCAGACCGAGCTCGACGCCTTCCGCGAGGAGCTCACGAGCGACGCCGCGCTGCATGAGGCGTTCAAGCACCACTTCGAGGGCTTCCTCGTCGACTCGCCGCCGATGGCCATCCTCTCGGCGATGATCAACACGCTCGCTTGCTTTCCCAGCGAGGGCGAGCGCGACTCGTCGTCGGAGGATTGCTTCGCGCAGGACGCGGCGCGGTTGATCAGCAAGGTGAGGACGATCGCCGCGTACTCGTATCGCCGCTCGATGGGCCTGCCGTTCAACTACCCCGATCCGAAGCTGGGGTACGTCGCGAACTTCCTGCACATGATGTTCTCGATGCCCTACGCCCAGCACGAAGCCGACCCCGACGTCGTCGACGCGCTCAACCTGATCCTGCTCTTGCACGCCGACCACGAACAGAATTGCAGCACCTCGACCGTCCGGATGGTGGGGTCGAGTCAGGCCAACCTCTACGCCTCGTGCGCCGCGGCCGTGGGCGCCCTCTGGGGGCCGCTGCACGGCGGGGCCAACGTCGCGGTCCTGGAGATGCTCGAAAAGATCCACAAGGGGGGCGCAAGCGCCGCCGACGCCCTCAAGCTCGCCAAGGACCATACCAGCGGGTTCCGGCTCATGGGCTTCGGGCACCGGGTCTACAAGAACTTCGACCCCCGCGCCAAGATCCTCAAGCAGAGCGCCGACAAGGTGCTCGCCCAGCTCGGCGTCAAGGACCCCCTGCTCGACGTCGCCCGCCAGCTTGAGGAGATGGCCCTCAAGGACTCGTACTTCGTCGAGCGCAAGCTCTATCCCAACGTCGACTTCTACAGCGGCATCATCATGCGGGCGATGGGCATACCCACCAACATGTTCACCGTGATGTTCGCCATCGGCCGGATGCCCGGCTGGATCGCGCAGTGGCGCGAGCAGAACGAAGACCCCAAGCGGCGGATCGCCCGCCCCCGCCAGATCTACACCGGCCCCAACGAAACCGACTACGTGCCGATCGAAAAGCGGGGCTGACCCCACACTCAAACAACCGCCTAAGCGGCTGCCGTAGGGATCAGCGAGAACTGGACTTCCAGGTCCGACAACTGCTTCATGGCAGATGCCGAGAGGCTGAAGTTCTCGGTGAGGCCCGGCACATGCAGGCACAGCTCAAGGTTGCAGCCGAGTGCGCGGATCCGCTTGACCACCTCACGGTGATGCGTCAAGAACGCAACGCACAGGTACACGTGGAACGACAGCGAGTCCACCACGCGAACCGAGTAGGCCACGCGCAGGGGCCACCGGCACGATCTACGGTCGGGCGATACCGCGATGTCATCGTCGGACGTGCTTTCGCCGAAGAGTTGTCGGATGTTCCGAAAGTGGCCATCGTCGATCCGAAAGTCGCTGATCAGCAAGATTTCTGCCATGCCGGCGGTGAGAGCGATGGAGGTCTTCAAGGCTGGCCCTCGCGTCAAGGTCGGTAGAACGGTGGTTCGCCAGGGATTCTTCGGGTGCGGATTGGGGTCCGCGATGGGAGAGCTAGGCCGCCCCCTCGATCGCAACCGGCCCGCTTAGCGTTTTGCATTTGGATTGCGCACGAACATAAGCATATTGTGCTGATGCGAGCATCCCTTCTCCCCTTGCGGGAGAAGGTGGCCGGGACGGCCG
>CALCIC010000863.1 GCA_937907405.1 uncultured Isosphaeraceae bacterium
GCCGCTGCCGATCGCCCTGGCTCACCGGGTGATCAACAAGATCACCGAGGTCCGGCGGAACGGCCAGATCCCCTGGCTCCGTCCCGACGCCAAGAGCCAGGTGACGGTCGAGTACGACGGCTACACGCCGGTCCGCGTCAACACCGTGGTCGTCTCCACCCAGCACTCCCCCGACGTCTCCCATAAGGAGATCTGCGAGCGAATCCGCAAGGAGGTCATCGACCCGGTGATCCCGGCGGAGCTGAAGAGCGGCGACATCGTCTACCACATCAATCCGACCGGCAAGTTCGTGATCGGCGGTCCGCACGGGGACGCGGGCGTGACCGGCCGCAAGATCATCGTCGACACCTACGGCGGCATGGGCCGCCACGGCGGCGGCGCCTTCAGCGGCAAGGACCCGTCCAAGGTCGACCGTTCCGCCGCCTACATGGCGCGGTACGTGGCCAAGAACATCGTCGCCGCCGGCCTGGCCGAGCGCTGCGAGATCCAGCTCGCCTATGCGATCGGCGTTTCAGAGCCGGTGAGCGTGCACGTCGACACGTTCGGCACCGGCCAGCTTCCCGCGACGGTTCTCGCCGACATCGTCCGCAAGGGCTTCCCGTTGACCCCCGCCGGGATCATCAAGCATCTCGACCTGCGCCGGCCGATCTTCCGCAAGACCGCCAGCGGAGGCCACTTCGGCCGCACCGAGCCGGACTTCACCTGGGAGAAGACGGACCGCGCGACGCTGCTTCGAGACGCGGCCAACCAGTTCGCCGCCTCGGCGACCCTGGTCTGATCCGCGACCGGCCCGCGCCCGACGCGAGCCCGGGGGGACGGCTGACCGTCCCCTCGCTCGACGCGGGTCGGGTCTTCGCTCTCCAAACACGTCGACGCCCTCAGGCTTCAGACCAGGATGACTTGTTGATGACCTCCGCGGAACTCGAAGCCGTCGCCGTGAAGTCTTTCGCGGAGCGGTTCGGCTCGCAACCCTCCATCGCCTCGTGCGCGCCAGGGCGCGTCGAACTGCTCGGCAACCACACCGACTACAACGGCGGCCTGGTCATGGCCGCGGCGATCGACCGCTACACCACCGTCGTCGGCCTCGACCGGCCGGACCGCGACGGCCACGTCTACGCCCTTGACTTCGACGGCTCGGACCAGTTCCCGCTTTCCAACATCGCCCGAGGCGAGGTCGGCGGCTGGCCGAATTACGTCAAGGGGGTCGTCTGGGCGATCCAGGAAGCCCTTGGTTCCGAGCTGATCCGCGGCTTCGAAATCGTCGTCGCCGGTGACGTGCCGCTGGGCGCGGGGCTCTCCAGTTCGGCGAGCTTGCAGGCGGCGGTCGCCTTTTTTCTGCTGGGCGCCGGCGTCGCTCCGGGGAGGAGCGTCGGGCAGTACGAGGGGGAGGGCTCGGCGTCGGCCCGGATGGACCTGGCGATGGTCCTCCGGCGATCGGAGAACGCCTTCGTCGGAGTTTCGTCGGGGCTGCTCGACCAGTTCTCCAGCCTCTTCGGCAGGGCCGACCACGCACTCTTCCTCGACTGCCAATCGCTCGAATTCGATCGCCTGCCGCTGGGCGACCCCGGCCCGGCGATCGTGGTTTGCGACTCCAAGACCTCGCGGAGGCTGGCCGACGGCATGTACAACCGCCGTCACGCCGAGTGCCAGGCGATCGTCGCCTACTTCCGCGACCGTGACGGCGGCGACGCCGTCCGGCTGCTTCGCGACGTCAGCCTGGCCGATCTGGAAGACTGCTGGGACGACCTCGACCCGGTCGCCCGCAAGCGCGCGCGCCACGTCCTGACCGAGAACGAGCGAGTCCTTCAGGGCGTGTCGGCGCTCAAGGCCGGCGACCTCAAGCGCTTCGGCCGGCTGATCTCGGCCTCGCACGCCTCCAGCCGCGACGACTTTGAGAACAGCTCCCCCGCGCTCGACGCCCTGGTCGAAGCCGCCCGGTCGGCCCCCGGGTTCCTGGGGGGCAAACTCTCGGGGGCGGGCTGGGCCGGCTGCACCGTCAACCTCGTGGAGGCCGACAAGGCCGAGGCGTTCGCCGAGGCCGTCGCCGCAAGCTACGCGAGGACGCGGGGCGTCACGCCCGAAGTCCACATCTGCCACGCCGCCGACGGGGCGTCGAGCCGCCCCTTGACCCGCTGAGACCATCATCAAGGACCGTCGCCTTGAACCCGCTCGTGCTGGCCAACCTGATCGCGCTGGTTCACGTCGCCTGGGTGGCGTTCATCGTCGTCGGCCTCGCGGCCGTCCTGCTGGGGATCGTCCGCCGCTGGAAGTGGGTCCGGAACTTCTGGTTCCGCGCGATTCATCTGGTCATGATCCTGATCGTCGTCGGCGAGTCGCTCGCGGGGATCGCCTGTCCGCTCACGGTCTGGGAGCGCGACCTTCGCGTCCAGGCCGGACAGGCGACCTTCGAGGGGGACTTCATCGCCCACTGGGTCCACCGCCTGATGTTCTTCGACTTCGAGCCCTGGGTGTTCACCGTCGTCTACGTGGCGTTCGGTTTGCTCGTGTTGGCGACGTTCATCCTCGCGCCTCCTCGTGCGCCGAGGCTCTCGAAATCGCCCCCCGCGTCGGGATCGGCCGATGGCTGAGCCCCGGACGTTCTTCACCATCGGTTACGGCGGGCGCCCCCCCGAGGAGTTCGTCGGCCTGCTGGCCGCTCGCGGCGTCAAGATGGTCGCCGACGTCCGCATCCGGCCCGACCGGGCCAGCATGGGGGCGTACACGAAGGCCCGGAGCCCCGAGAAGGGGATCGAGAAGCTGCTCAGCGCCCGAGGCGTCGGCTATCAGGCGGTTCTCGAACTCGGCAACGTGTTCCTCGACCGAGGCGACTGGCAGGCCGACTACCGCGACCTGATGAGCTGCGCCGGCGATCTGCTCGTGGCGCGGCTGATCGATCTGCCGGGGCCGTTCTGCTTGCTCTGCGCCGAGAAGCGAGCGGCCGACTGTCATCGGCGGATCATCGCCGATCACCTGGTCGAGCGTCGGGGCTGGTCGGTCGAGCACATTGAGTGATTCATGATCCCGACGCTGGGGGGGCCGATTTGGGCGCGTGGCGGATGATCGATCCTTCCTCAAGGAAGACGATCGTCTCGGCGACGCCCGACGCGTGGTCGGCGATCCGCTCCAGGTTGCGCGCGGAGTTGAGCAGCAGGAGCCAGCCGTCGAGTCGCTCGGGGTCGCGCGCCAACTCGTCGCGGAGTCGGCGGCGGACCTGGCGGTAGAACTGGTCGATCGGCTTGTCGCCGGTGATGATTGCGCGGGCTCGGTCGGCGTCGCGCGCGGCGAGCGCCTCGTATGTGGCCGTCACCTGGGCCAGGACGTTGCGCGCCAGCGTCTTGAGGTCCTCGGGAACGGCGATCGCGCTGAACTTGCGATTGAGCTTTCGCACCCGGCGCGCCACGCGAAGGGCGAGATCGGCGATCCGCTCCAGGTCTCGGTTGACCTTGAGGATCGTCGCCATCCGCCGCAGGTCCGACGCCACCGGCTCGTACAGGGCCAGGATGCGCAGGCACTCCTGCTCGATCAGGACTTCGCGACGGTCGGACTCTTCTTCTTCCTCCTTCACCTCAGCGACCAGATCAAGCCGCCCCTCACAAACCGCCAGCACGGTCTTCTCAAGCGTACCGACGACCGAGCTTCCCATCGCCAGAAATTCCGCCCAGAGGGCGTCTTGCTCTCGAAGCGCGTGTCGGGGAGAGCTTGCCGCCATGTAGTGATCTCCTTGGCCTCGGCGTGATCCGTGCGGGGCGCGACGATCCGGCATCGTGTCGCTTATTTGCCGCTGATTCCATGATTCTATTCTTTTCGCGGCGCGGGTTTGGATACAAGCCCGAAGCGGCAACGAGTGAATCCGAAAACGGTCGCGAGGTCGGAAAACCCGCCCGAACCGCAGGCGAGGGCGTCGACTCTCATCCTGCAAGCCCGAAGCGCCAGCGAGTGCATCCCCGTCAGCCTTCCGGGCGATTCACTTGCTCGCGCGTCGGGCTTGTATTTCGAAGGCAGGCGGCACCGACCTCTTGACAGGACCGTCTCGCTCGCTACTATCAATCGAAGTACGTTGTGGCATAGTAGTACGTGCGTCATAGACGACGAAGGGAGGCGGCCGGCGATGGTTCGTGAATCGATCGACGACCTGGGGGCGCTTCAGAAGGCGGTGATAGAGTCCGTCTGGGAGTTGGGAGAGGGGACGGTGCAGCAGGTCCGCGACCGGCTCGACCGCGAGCCGGAGCCGGCTTATACGACGATCCTCTCGGTGATGCAGAAGCTGGAGAAGGCCGGATGGTTGAGCCATCGGGCGGAAGGGCGAAGCTACGTCTATGCGCCGACGAGGAGCCGCGACGAGGCCGGCGCGTCGACGCTCCGCACGTTCATCGACCGGGCGTTTCGGGGCGACCCGTTGCTCCTGGTCCAACGGCTGCTCGACGACAAGGGGCTGAGCGAGCGGGACCTTGCGGAAATCAAGCGGATGATCGACCAGAAACGGCGAAAGGAGGGGCGTCATGTTTGAATATCTTCGACCGACGGATTCCCTGTCGTGGACGTTCGCCTGGCAGTCGTCGCTGATCCTGGCGATCGGCCTGGCGTCGGCCTTCGCCTGCCGCAAACGGCCAGCGCGGGCGCATCGCGCGTTGCTCGCGGCGATGCTCGCCGCCTTCGCCGCCCCCGCACTCACCGAAACCGGGAGGCGGCTCGGCTGGGGGCTCTGGGACACTCCCGAGGTCGCGAAGTTCGATCCGAAGCCGATGCCCGGCGGCCCCCTCGTTTCTTCGCCCGCGCCGAAGCCGCTACTCCTTCCAACGCCCGAGCGATCGCGGCCGATCGGTGCGAGCACGTCACCGGCGCCGGTCGAGATCGTCGCGCCTCCACCGCCCTCGAAGCCGTTCCCCTGGCGGTCGGCGTTGCTGACGGCCTGGGCGGTCGCCAGCCTGGCGCTGGGTCTGCGGCTCGTCGCGTCGTTCGCGAGCGGCGCGAGGATGGTGGGCCGAGGTCGCGCGGTCGACGATCCGGCGATCCGGGCGCATGTCGACCGGGCGGCCGTCGGGCTCGGCCTGCGTATCGCGCCGAAGGTCCGGAGGCTGGCGGGGGTCCGCTGCCCGGCGATCTGGTGCTGGGGACGAACGCCGGTGCTCCTGCTGCCCGAAGGGGAGGGGGCCTCGGCCGACACGATCGACTGGAACGGCGTATTCTGCCACGAACTGGCCCACTGGTCGCGGCGCGACCATCTGTCGGCCCTGGCCGGCGAGCTTCTGGTCTGCGCCTTGCCCTGGAATCCTCTCGCCTGGTGGTCGCGGTTGCGATTGGGCGAGCTGGCCGAACTCGCCTGCGACGACTGGGTGCTCGCCGCCGGCCTCCCCGCAGCCGACTACGCCGAATCGCTGCTCGGCCTGGCGCCTCAGCGGCAGGCGACCCCCGCGCTGGCCGCCGTTTCGAGCCGTCGCGGCCTGATGAACCGGCTGCGGCACATCCTTTCCGAGGGCCGCCGCGATCCCTCCCCCGGCGCGCGCTGGACGCTCGCGGTCTGCGTGGCGATGCTCGCCGCCGTCTCGACCCTCGCGCTTGCACAGGCCCGGCCGCCCGTGGCAAGTCAAGAATCGGCTCCGAAGGATAAGGAGGATCAAGCGTTGAACAAGACCCTGCGCGGGACGGTCCTCAGCCCCGACGGCAAGGCGCTCGCCGGGGCGACGGTGCTCTGGGTGGCCTACCGCAAGCCCGCGCGCTCGTTCGTCGCCACGCCGAAGGGCGACGAGCCGAAATCCCGGCGCGAGATCCTCGGCAAGACTGGCACAGATTCCGCCGGCACCTTCAAGTTCTCGACGCCCCTCGATCTCGACGATTACGTCAGCGATGGCGGCCTGTTCAGTCAAGTCGTCGTCAGGGCGCCCGGTCTCGGCCTTTCGTCCCGCGACGTCAAAACGAACGAACTGGACACTCCAATCACGCTGATGGTTCCAAAACAGGAGATGATCCACGGCCGCCTGCTCGCGCCCGATGGAACGCCCGCGAATGGCGTCCGCGCGACGCTCAGCGGCTTCCATAGCGACACGACGGGCCAGGAGGGCATGACCCTGGGAGATCGAGGCGATCGCGACGAATTGAGAGACCTCTGGCCCCCCGCCCAGACGACCGACGCCGACGGACGATTCACCATCGAGGGCGCGCCGGCCGGGATGTACGTCAAACTCCTCTTCAAGCATCCCGATTACGCGGTGGACGACGTGACCGTCAACACGACCCCCCAGCGAACCCTCTCGCCCTGGATTCGCGCGTTCGAGATCAAGCCCGTCGAGCCGACGTTCACGCACACGCTCAAGCCCGCCCGGCCTGTTCATGGGCGCGTGACGGATCAGTCGACGGGTCAGCCGCTGGCCGGAATGCTCGTCGAGATGATCCCGATGCGAAGGCACGGCGGCGGTCGGTTCAGCACTCGCACCGACGCCGAAGGTCGCTATCGCGTCTCCGGCAACTGGACGGACGGGACCTATTTCACCACGGTCTACCCCGACGCCGACTCGGGATACCTCGCCGCGAAAGACGTCCACAACGGCTGGCCGACAGGAGACGTGGACTTCGCCCTGGAGAAAGGCCCGCTGATCCACGGCCGGGTCATCGACCAGGACGCGAAGCGGCCCATCTCCGGCGCATCCGTCGCGTATCAGCCCACAAGCAGGACTCCCGCCAACGAGAACGGGCTCGACAAGATCACCAACGGCGACGGCCTGTTCATGTTCGCAAGCAAGGAACGATACGATTTCAGCAACACAGTCATAACCGACGCCGACGGACGGTTCACGATCACGGGGCTGCCCGGCCTGGGCTTCATCGCCGTCGAAACCGGCTCGGATGAATACATGCGAACGCCTCACAGCCCCCCGAGGAACGCAGCGATTCATCCCCAGGGGTTCGCCGCGGTCGACGTTCCCAAGGACGGGGAGCCGAAGCCGATCGAGGTCGTCTTGCGAAAGGGAGTAAGCCTCGAAGCCCTTGTGGTCGCGCCGGACGGTCGGCCCGTCGACGTCGTCACGGCCGCTTACCTCGGGATCGACGCCGCGCTCGTCGACGTCTGGAACCAGGGGCATGAGTTCGCCGAGGGGAAGTTCCGGATTCCCGGCGCCGATCCCGATCGAACGTATCGCGTCTACTTCGTCGCGCCCGACAAGCACCTCGGCGCGGTGGCCGAGCTGAAGTACGAGCCCGACGCGAACGCTCGGGTGATCCGCCTCCGGCCGACGGGCGTGATCCGAGGCCGGATCGCGTCACCGGGCGGTGAGTCGTCGCAGAAGGCGTTTGTGAACGTGAATCTCATCCTCAACCCGGAACGGCGGGAATATTCGCGCGACGAGTTGATGGACGAGCGCAACATGCAGTATTACGCCGCCATACTGGGCCAGCGTCATTTCTTCCTGCATCAAGGCCAGCCCGACGAGCGCGGAGAGTTCCAGCTCGACGCCATGATCCCCGGCGTGGGCTACTACGTCATAGGCGGGCGGGACGGTCGCGAGTTCCTCCAGCCGGTCTGGGATCTGAAGCCGGGCGAGGTTCGCGATCTAGGCGAGGTCAAGCTGCGCGAGCGGCCCCGTTGAGGCCGGCGATCAGCAGAACGGCTTGAGCGCCCGGCGCATCGTGGCGGCGTCGGGGTAGCGGTC
>CALCIC010000864.1 GCA_937907405.1 uncultured Isosphaeraceae bacterium
GGTGCAGGGGGGCGGAGTGGAGCTGACGGCTGGAGGTCTGGGGGAGAAGTCTGCTAAGCCAAGTCATGGTCGGGAACTCCTGATGAATCTGTGTGCCTGGTGTTGCAACGTGGCGTCGAGGACGGCCTTCCAGGGAGAAACCCCTCGATCGAGCGTCACGTGAACGAGGATGCTCAATCGCCTGAAGCGGTGATCCAATGAGATTTTTCCCCCACTCATCCGAATGGGGGCCGTGGTCGGAATCGTTCTCATGGTCGTCGCACCGCGCTGGCCACCGAATAATACTCGCTCAGTCGGAAACCTTACAGACAATTTTTCGCATTTCTTCTGGATCAGGTGGATTCGAATGGCTTTCATGGCCTGGGTGCATGGAACGTAATAATTCGTTTCGTAAAACGCTTGGCTCGCGACGGCTTCTGAAACGCCCCGGGGAATGAGCAAGGAGAGCCCTGCCAACCTTCAAGGTTGCGAGTTTGCGAGGGATTCCTCGATCGCGGCCCCGTGGTTGAGAGGCTGTCAGTAAGGTCTGATTCGATCGATCGTGGTCGATCGCGTTCTTGGCTATAAAATATTTTGGTGCAACGAGTTGTACGTAAATCCCTCTCCGCGGTCCTGGGCCGGAACGGGTTGCGGCGCGGAATCTCCCAGCTCCTCGTTCGAGCCGTTCCAGCGAGATCTCCGGCGCCCGTTCGAGATCGCCTGCCGGTCCGCCCCTGCTTTGCGAGCAATCTTGCATTCTCGTGAGTGAACCCGCATGGTGGCGAGCAAGTCCGCACTCATTCAAATTGTAAGCGGTCGAAGATGAAAGAAAGCGATCAGGCGGACGGCGGCGTGGTCGCATCAGGAGTTTCGTTCGACGTCATTGACTGCTTTTAAAAAGCATGGAGTGTAAGTTAGGAATACTTTAAAGCGGGGCGGACGGGGCGGTTCGTGGGAGGAACACCCGGGGATCGCGCCGGTTTTCGCGCGGGGGTCGGGGCGACGGTTGGGGAATCGCGTCGATTCCGCTTGACCGACTTTGGGTCTCCCGCTAGATTCCGGCCGTCGTGGGTTGCACCTTGACCCGCGGTCGCTGGTCTCACAGGGACGTGGGCGAGCGTCAGTTCGCGAGCGACTCGTCTTCCACATCCGTTCTCGAAGACGCGTCCGGGGGTTCTCCCCGAGCGGTAGGCAAGGAGGCAGGCCCATGTGGCGGACAGTCCCCAGGTTGACCTGGGCGGTCGGAGCCGTGGTCGCGTTGGCGATCGCGGCCGGAAATCAGGTCGGCGCGGGCCCCCTGGGCAAGAAGCGCGGCAATGCGCCTCTCCCCGGCGTCGAGGAGACCGTGGGGGACCTCGCGGCGGTCTTCCAGAACGGCGAGACCTCCGTCGAGGGCGTGGGGCTGGTCGCGGGTCTGGACAACACCGGAGGCGACGCGCCGCCGTCATGGTTCCGCAGCCAGCTCGTCGACGAGATGAGCAAGGCCGGCGTCGAGCACCCCAACGAGTTGCTTCAGAACAAGCAGTTTTCGCTGGTGATCGTGCGGATGAAGATCCCGACCGGGGCTTCCCCCAAGGATCGGTTCGACGTCGAGGTGGTGCTGCCGCCGGCCAGCGGCACCCGGAGCCTCGCCGGCGGCTTCTTGATGATGACCCGTCTCAGCGAAGTCCTCGTCGCCGGCGGCACCCCGCGCACCGGCAGCGACATGGCGTTCGCGACCGGCCCCGTCATGACCGGCACGGCCAAGGAGCCCGGCGACCTGAAGACGGGCCGCGTGCTCGGCGGCGGTCGCGTCAAGAAGGACTTCCCCTACCAGCTCCTCCTGGGCGAGAACAAGCGGTCGATCCGCAACGCCGGCCTGATGGAAAAGGTCGTCAACGAGCGGTTCCACCAGAACGAGCGCGGTCAGCAGAAGGGAGCGGCCACCGCCAAGTCCGACTCGGTCCTGGTCCTCAAGGTGCCGGAAGTCTACCACCAGAACCAGGAGCGGTTCTTCCGCGTGGTGCAGCTCCTGCCGATGATCGACACGCCGGCCCTGCGCGAGCAACGGCAGGCGGGCGCCGCCGCCGAGCTGCTCAACCCCAAGACCAGCGGCGTCGCGGCGCTCAAGCTGGAAGCCCTCGGCCCCTCGGCCGCGCAGGCTCTTGAAAAGGGGCTGACCCACGCCGACCCCCAGGTCCAGTTCTTCGCGTCCGAGGCCCTGGCGTACCTCGACGAGCCGGCGGGCGTCGACGTCCTGGGCAAGACCGCGATCACTCAGAAGCCGTTCCGCGCCTACGCCCTGGCGGCCCTCGCCGCCATGGAGGACGACACGGCCCGGATCAAGCTCCGCAAGCTGATGGACGAGCCCGACATGGAAGTCCGCTACGGGGCGTTCAACGCCCTTCGCACCCTCGATCCGCTCGACGCGGCGCTCGGCCGGGTCCGCATCCTCGACAATCCCTACAATCAGGAGGAGATCGACCCGGAAGATCCCGACGCCATGGCCCTGGCCATCGCCTCGTCGCGTCGTCCTCGTCCGGAAGACCCGTTCTCCCTCTTCATCGTCGATTCGGAAGGGCCGCCGGTCATCCATGTCTCGCGGACCCGGCGGTCCGAGGTCGTCGTCTTCGGTCGGAGTCAGAGGCTTCAAACTCCCATCGTGCTGGGAGCGGGGCAGGTCTTGCTGAACGCCGCACAGGGGGACGAGTCGGTCGACATCTCCAAGATCGTCCCCAGCAAGTTCGGCGACGACGACGTCAAGGTCCGCAGCTCGCTCGACGTCGGCGACGTGATCCGACACGTCGCGAACATGGGCGCGACCTATCCCGAGGTCATCGCGATCCTGGAATCGGCCTACAAGCAGCAAAACCTGCCCGGCCCCCTGTTCGTCGATTCCGTGCCCACCTCCAACATCGAGTACTTCGAAAAATCGATTCTCGGAGAGTCGAAGCCCAAGAAAGACGCCGAGGTCGAGCGCACAGGCATGTCGCGGTTCCGCAGGCTGTTCAGTTTTCGCGACCGCTTCGACAAGGACGACGCCGACGACAAGGCCTCCAAGAAGGTCGACGCCAAGGACAAGCCCGACGCCGACGCGAAAGCCGCCGACGCCAAGGACAAGCCCGACGCCGACGCCAAGGCCGCCGACGCCAAGGACAAGCCCGACGCCGACGCGAAAGCCGTCGACGCCAAGGACAGGCCCGCCAAAAAGGATGATGCGGTCCGCAAGACCAGCGCCACGACCGAATCCGACGACGATCCGTCGCCGAACTCTCGGTTTCGGCTCCTCGACCGTCTCCGACGGCGCGGCGAATAACCAACCGTTCGCCTTGCGCGGGGCCGCCGCCTCCTCCGGCGGCCCCGCGATTCACGACTCGCCCAGGGAGCGGTGCAACGCCGCCCCCCGCCGCCCCCACGGCGGCGAACCCATTTCCCCCCGCGGGAACCACCACCGACGACGCCTCGCCGCCCAGCAGGTACGCTGGGACCGGAGGGTTCCGCGCGCGCTTCGGCCCGTCGCCAAACACCTTTTCAGCCATGCAAGGCGGCGAGCCAGCCTGAGTGAGCCTAATTTTTCCGAGCGCGACTAAACTCCTTGCGGTGCAACAGGTTTGCAATCGTGGTAATCGCGCCAATCGTCAATTCGGGGCGTGCTGGTCGCCACCGGCTCTAAAGTCGCAGGCCGTACGGCTCGAATATTAGTCTTGACGGTCAGGTCCGCTACAGCAAGGAAGCGAGCGAGACGCCCTTGAGTGGCTCAAGGCCGGGCCGATTTCCACCCTGGATGGGGTGGGGAGCTTCACCGAACTTTATCGAAGGGGAGTCGGGGATGACGAGCCTTCGCCAACGCCTCACGAGGTCTTCAGCCCCGGAGTCGACGGTCTCAAACTTGAGTCTCGATTCGGGTTGCAGAAGGTGTGCCTCGCGGGGCGATAAAGAACGGGGGAGGGGTCGGAGCGACTCGCACGATTGCGGTCTCTCGCCACGGTTCGACTTTCCTTGCGGAAGGTCGGGCTGGAGAGGCCGACGAGCCGGAGCGGTCGCCGAACCGACAATGGTTCCGATCCGGAGGGAGGAGGAAGCCTCCGTGGCCTCGCACCCAACTGGGCGAGTGGAGTCCTCGAGATGAAGAAAGTGTTCACAACCGGCCAGGTCGCGAAGATTTGCAAAGTCGCGCCCCGGACCGTCAGCAAGTGGTTCGACTCTGGACGCTTGCGAGGATATCGAATTCCCGGCTCTCAGGATCGCAGAATACCGCGGGAGCATCTCCTTCGGTTCCTCAAGGAGCATGGAATGCCCTTGGGCGATCTCGAGGCCGAGGTTTATAATAAGATCTTGGTGGTGGGGGCTGACGCCCCGCTCCAGGCGGTGCTCCGGGATCACCTTCGCGAAGGCGACGATTTTCGGATCGAGACCGCCGCGTCGGGCTTCGAAGCCGGCATCCGCGCCGAGAGCTTCCATCCCGACTGCATCATCATCGATATGGCCCTGGGCCGCATCGAAGCCGGGCAGATCGCGCAGAACCTGCGCAAGAGTCCGGACCATGTCTCGACCATCCTTCTCGCCTTGACCAGCGACGAACCGGGTGAGGAAACCTTCGCGCTCGGATTCAACGACGGCTTCAAGAAGCCGTTCGACGGCGCCCTGCTCGCCGAACGGATTCGAAGGCTGATCTCCCAGAAGAAGTCCGAGGAGCCTTGATCCATCCAAGGTCGTCGTCGTAGGGGACCCGACGCCGATCCAACGCCCTCATGCGGTTCTCAACCCAGCAAGCCCGAGCGACTTTCCTTCCGGCCTCAACCGCCGAGAGCGAAGAAGCCCGGGCTTGCTGGCTTTACCCCCCCCCTTCATTCCACCGCGATCCGCGCGGCGACCCTCCTCGTCCTTCCCCGTCGAACCGCTACTCTCGGCCGATCTCCCACGATCGAAAACGCTCGACATGATCCCGAAGGATCACGAGGCGCGGGGAGGGGGAAATCACTCCTCGGCGCGTTGCGCGCGGACCGTCGCAGGCGCGCTCGTCGTTGCGGCCGAGGTGGCGGCGGAGGCGCCGATCGGTTCCAATAACTGGCGTGGCGCGTCGAGAGCCCGCTCCGTCGCGAACGGCCGGTGGGGGGCGCGGGGTCGACAAGCCGGCCCCGCGCAATCCGTTTGGGGATCACGAACGTTCGGACTCGTCGCGCGAGCGCAAGAGGCGACGGGTTGATGGTTCAGGGACGGGGGCGGTTGGATGTGGACCTTTGCATTTCGGAATTTGTGGACGAGGCCGGTTCGGACGGTGCTCGGTCTGGTCGGGTTGTCGATCCCGATCGTCGGCATCCTCGGTCTGATCAGCGTGTCGGCCGGAATGCGCAACCTGCTCGGCGAGACGCTCGGGCAGGTCCAGGGCATGCTGGTGCTCCGCGAGGACGCCCCCGCGCCGATCTTCAGCCACCTCCGCGCCGATCTTGAGGAGAAGATCCGCCGGGTCCCCGGGGTCCGCCTGGTCGCGGCCGAGGTCTGGGAGGCGTCGCCGCCGATCGAGGGGACGAGCCTGTTCCGCAACCTGACCAAGCTCGAGAACTGGACCTCGAAGACCAGGCGAATCCAGAGCATCCTCGACGCCAACGCGGTCCTCGGCCAGGACCTTGAAGCCCACCTCAAGTCGCGAACCGCCGTTTACGCCAAGTCGATCAAGGAGGGCCGCTTCCTGACCCTCGACGACCGCGACCAGCCCCGGGTGGTGATCAGCCGCAAGACGGCCGCCAAGCACCCGAAGGCCGACGGCGAGCCCAGGCGGGCGGGCGACTCGCTCAAAATCGGCGAGATCGAGTTCCAGATCGTCGGCGTCTACGACACCGGGTCGATGCTCTTCGACGACATTCTGGTGATGGACATCGGCATCGCGCGCAAGCTGCTGGGGCTCGCGCCGGGGCAGGTCTCGTGCTTCTACGTCGAGTCGGAACGGCCCGACCAGATGGAAGAGGTCGCCCGCGCCATCGAGTCGGCCGTGCCGGGCGTCGACGCGCTCAACATGCGGGAGTTCCAGGCCAATTTCGGCTCGGTCATGACCGAGATCAACAACGGCCTGATGCTGGTCGTCGGCCTCGCGCTCCTGGTGGGGGTCGTGGGGATCGTCAACACGATGCTCATGAGCACGATGGAGCGGTTCGCCGAGTTCGGCGTCCTGCGGACCAACGGCTGGTCGCGCAAGGACGTCCTGAAGCTGATCACGGTCGAGAGCGCGTTCCTGGGGCTCGCCGCCGGGGTGCTCGGCTGCGTGATCACCCTGGTCGCGTCCGCGGTCGCCAACCACTTCCTGACCGGCGGCCTCCACCTCGCGGCCTCGCCCGGCCAAATCGCCACCGGCCTGGGGCTGTCGGTCGTCATGGGGACCGTCGGCGGCCTTTACCCCGCCTGGAAGGCCTCGCGCCTCGCGCCGATGGAGGCGATCCGGGCGGGGACGCATTAGGTCGGTCCAATCGTCGAGCCGCCGATCAATTCGGGCTCGGGACCGGAGGAAAGCCGGGCATCACGCTCGCGGGAATCCAGCGGGCGGGCGGGTCCCAGCCTTCCATGTCCAGGTGCGAGTTCACGTAGAGGTTGAACGACTTGCCGAAGAACAGGTCGCTCGGGTAGGTCGCCGCCGGGCGCGAGGTCTCGGCGTCGAAGACCCCGGCGTGGACGAAGCATTCGGTGACCAGCTCCGAGCACCACCATCGGGGGCGGTCGCCGTTGGGCGCGCCCACGTAGTAGGTCCGCAACGGCCCTCGGACCCGCAGGGGCGTGATCTGGACCAGCCACCGGGCCAGGGCGAACGGTTTGTGGTCCTGCCGCATCGCGAATTCGGTCAGCCGCGCCGACTGCTCGGGCGTCAGCGGCGTCCGCCGCCTCCGAATCCAGACCGAGTCCCCCACGGCCACGTGCTTCGACATGTGCTCATAGGGGACCATGATGTTCACGTCCATCTTCTTGAACGGACCGGCCTCGATCAACCCGAGCGAGCCGTCGGGCCTGGCGAAGATCAGGCCCGAGTGGTGAATCCCCTTGGCGCCGGCGATGGTGTGGCCCATCCGGAACCAGGTGCGCTGGTCGGTCGCCAGGAAAATATCCCCCGGCTGGGGCGTATACGGCCGGAACGGCCCTCGGGCGTCGCTCTGGAAGCTGTACTCGGGCAGGCCCAGGTACGCGTCGGTCGGGGCGGCGCCGACGGCCGTCCAGGCCCCGACGATCGCGAGAATCGCTAAACTCATCCGTGAGTTTCCTTATGTGTGGGAGGGCGTCCGACACAATGATCGTCCTCCCGCGCGTTCGGCTTGAGCCGCAACCGGCCGATGCGTCAAGATCGCGACGACTCAACCAGTCGCCGCCGGCTCGACCGCGTTGGGCAGGTCGCGGCCCTGCTCGAAACCCGTGAACGTCGCGGCCATGGTCTCGGCGATGTTCCCCAGCGCCTCGCGGGTGAAGAACGCCTGGTGCCCGGTGACCAGCACGTTGGGGAACGTCAGCAGCCGCGCGAGCATGTCGTCCTGAAGCACGGTGCTGGAGCGGTCCTCGAAGAAGACGTCCTCCTCTTCCTCGTAGACGTCGATCCCCAGGCTGCCGAGCCGACCGGACTTGAGCGCGCCGATCACCGCCGCGGTGTCGATCACCTCGCCCCGGCTCGTGTTCACGAGCATCGCCCCCGGCTTCATCCTCGCGAGGGCGTTCGCGTCGATCAGCTTATGGGTCGCCGGAGTCAGCGGGCAGTGCAGGGTGACCACGTCCGACGCCGCCAGCAGATCGTCGAGCCCGACGTACTGGACCCCCAGGCTCGCGCAGGCCGGATTCTCAAAGCTGTCGAACCCCAGCACGCGGCAGCCGAAGCCGTCGAGGATCCTGGCCACGATCGCGCCGATCTTGCCTGTCCCGACCACCCCGGCCGTCTTGCCGTGGAGGTCGAAGCCGAGCAGGCCGTCGAGCGCGAAGTTCCCCTCGCGGACCCGGTTGTACGCCCGGTGGATCTGCCGGTTGAGCGTGAGGATCAGGCCGACCGTGTATTCCGCCACCGCGTGCGGCGAATACGCCGGCACCCGCGCGACCGTCATCCCCAATCGCTTCGCGGCTTGAAGGTCCACCTGGTTGACCCCCGCGCATCGGCAGGCGATCAACTTCGTCCCCCCCTCGGCGAGCGCGGCCAGGGCCGCCTCGTCGACCTCGTCGTTGACGAAGACGCAGACGGCCGGGAAACCCCGCGCCAGCCCGCTCGTGCCGCTCGTCAATCGCGCCTCGAAGAATTGCAGATCATGACCCGTCCCCCGCGTCGCGGCCTCAAGGAACGCTCGATCGTACGACTTGGTGCTGAACACGGCGATGCGCATCGATCGTCCTCCGAAAAATGCTATCTCTCACCCCCGATTCAGGTTGCGTTCGGAATCAGGTCTGGGTCGAGTCGTGAAGGGTGTGGGCTTTGTGTTTATGGGTTGCGTCGAGTCGGGCCGACGATCATGATCATTTGGAATTTCTTCTTTTCTTCCGTCTCTGGCGCCATAAGGAGGATCTTGGATGCTGCGTTCAATTGGACTTGCAGCCCTGGCGATGGGGGTGTCCCTCGCCGGCTTCGTCCCGCACGCCGATGCGGCGATCATCAGTTATACGGCGATTCTCGACGGCCCCAGCGAGAGCCCGGCGAACTCCTCGCCGGGGACCGGCTACGCGCTGGTGGACATCGACACCGGCGCCAATACGATGCGAGTTCGGATCACCTTCAGCGGCCTGACGGGCACCACGACGGCCTCGCACATCCACGCCGCCACCGCGACTCCGGGCGCGGGGACCGCCGGCGTCGCCACCACCACGCCGACCTTCGCCGGGTTTCCTCTCGGGGTTACGAGCGGGTCGTACGATCAGACCCTCGACTTGACCGCCGCATCGAGCTACAACCCGGCGTACGTCACGGCGAACGGCGGGACCACCGCGGGGGCCCAGGCGGCTCTCCTCGCCGCGATCGCGGCGGGCACGTCCTATGTGAACGTTCATACCTCGGCCTTTCCGGGGGGAG
>CALCIC010000865.1 GCA_937907405.1 uncultured Isosphaeraceae bacterium
GGGCGACGCGGGGGGGGGCTTGAGGCCGTCGTTGACGTCCACCACGACCGTCCTTTGGAGGTCGGACGGCGGGGGGACCGGAGGGGCGGAGAAGCCGAAGCCCGAATCCGACGGGGGAAGCGCGTAGACCGGCACCATGGCGGTCGTGCTCTGGCTGTTGACCACGCCGTCGGCCTCGCCCTGCGCGCGCGCGGGCCGACGAGCCTCGGCGGGTTCGCCGCCGCGCGTCGAGCCGGAGGGATTGAGTTCGTCGACCGATGATGAAGTCGAGCGCGGCGCCATGATGCGAGGTCCCCTGTACTGCGTCGAGGTCCGTCGTTCGATGCGATTCCGAACTGCGAACGCGTCGACCGGCTGCGTCGAGGCGTCTCGGTCTTCCCCCGCGTCCTCGTCCTCGTCCTCGTCTTCGTCCGTTCTGATTCTCGTCCTCGGTCGTCCGCGACGTCCGCCGGCCTGGTCCGATCACCGATCGGTTCGAGCGCTCAGAACGCCCGCTAGAGTTTGGGAGGCGCGGGGGGGTTGGCCGAGGGGGCCTTGGGGTTTTGCTTTTTCTTGGCCGCCGCCGCCGCGTCGTCTCTGCGGACGGGAGGGGGCACGTACGTCTCGATCCACTTGAAACCGAGCGGATCTTTCAGTTCACGACCGGCGAGCAGCGCCCAGGGGGTGTCGGGGTGTTCCTCGACGATTCGCCCGAGCAGTTCCTCGGCCTCCCGTCCCGCCGCCGTCGCCTTGTCACTGTACCGGATTGTTTTGTCCGGTACGAGCCTCCAGGCGTTCGATTTGGAATTTTGGAACTTCGGCGGGTCCTTGACCAGCCGGGCGCAGGCCCAGTTGTACTCGTAGCATCGCACCTTCATCGCCAGCAGCCGCCCCCGGATCAAATCATAGTGCGCCTGCCAGCGTCGCGAGACCTCGCGGTCGCGGTATTTGGCCGCCGCGGTGATCGGCCCCAGCGCCTCGTCGACGATGACGGCGACCTGGTCGGCCAGCGCCTGGTTGGACTGCAAGACCTCCTTGAACTGGGGCGCCTCCAGCGACGGGAACTGCAAGGTGGGGGTCCTCGCGTCGAGCATCTTCATCTGGTTGGTGAGCGTCGCCGCGTGGACGACCGCCTTCCGCAACGGCGAGGCCGCGACGTCGGCCTCGTAGCGGTCGCGGGGCGTCCAGTCGGGCTTGTACTCCTTCATCCGGTAGGGGTCGAAGCCGATCTGTCGGCCGTTGAACCGGGTGACGAAGTAGATCCCCCCGGTCGCGCTCGAGAGCCGGCTCAGGGCGTACGGGCCGAAGCCCGCCTCCAGCAGGTCGTACTGGGGGCCGTTGTACCAGTACCGCAGCGTGATCGCCTCCAGCAGCGCGCTTTCCGGCCCCTGGCGGACGTCGAGGCCCCGGAACAGGTGCTTGGTCTCGGGGTCGAGGTAGTCCATCTTGCCGTTGATCCGGCCGAAGACCGCCTGCGAGCCCAGCACGTAGACCGGGCCCTTCCGCTCCCGGGCCAGGTTGACCGCCTCTTCCAGCCTGGCCTCGTCGTCCCCCACCTCGTCGGTGACGACGACCACCATCGGATGGTACGACTCCCCCGCCTCGTTCTTGTACAGGCCCCAGCGGTTGACGATCTCGGCGACGGTGGTGAACGTCGACTCGATCCCCGACTTGTCGGGCTTGATCCCGTTGATCGCCTCGCGGACGGCCGAAAGGTCGGCCGTCGGCCTGGGGGTCTCGGCCTTGCGCCCCTCGCCGAACGACACCACCATCGTCAGCAGGCCCCCCCCCCGCGACAGCCGGTTCTCGTCGATCCGATCGATGTGGCCGTACACCGCCTCGATGTGCTTGCTCAGCCGGCGCCGCTCGGCTTCGAGACTGAGCGAGGCGTCGAACGCCCAGACCACCAGCGTCCGCCCTTGCTCCAACCGGCGGACGATCTCGACGGCGATCCGGTCGACGGCCCCCTCGACCCCCTCCACATGCTCGGAACCGGCGCCCGCGATCGACACCGTCGCCCCCAGCATCGACGCCGTGGGGACGATCATCCGCGTCGCGCTCTGGACGTCCATCCGGGCGAGCTCGATCCCCCCGCCCCCCGCGTCGTCGGCCGACGACACCGGCGGCCGGCTCGCCGCGCTCGACGCCGAGGTCACCGTCGCCGCCAAGGTCGGCGCGAACGACCCGCCCGCCTCCAGCATCGGAGTCTCGCCCTGGTCGAGATCCTGGAACGTCGAATCGACGCTCAGGTCCGCGTCCATCCCCCCGACCCGGCTGCTGAACTCGCTGGTGTTCGCCGCCTGGCGGACCTGATGCCCCGCGAACGCCAGCCCCACCAGCAGCACCGCGTGCAGGCTGAGACTGACCATCAACGCCGGCGCGCCCGCCCCCACGCCCGCGCCGGGGCCCCCCGTCAGCCGCCGGAATCCGTCCCACGACGACAAGACCTCAAGCGATCGCGACAGCCGGTCGTACATGCCCGCAAGTTTCATGCACGCATTACCTTCAGGCCAGGCGGCTTGGTTCAGGACCGTCGCGCCCGCGTCGTCATCCCCGCAAAGCGCGCGCGTTCTGGATTTGGATGATGAAGCAGTGTCCAATGAGTGAATTCGGCGCGAGACCCTGGTTTGTGACCGCCATTCGCGCCTTTTTCCGCGAATCGAGCCATCACTCCATCA
>CALCIC010000866.1 GCA_937907405.1 uncultured Isosphaeraceae bacterium
CCCCTCCCCGGCCGATTTTCCCTGACCTTCCAGGTTGCTAACGATTAACCGGACATACTTCCTCCGTTGCGCCTGGGTCTTCAAATCCTCCTTCTGTTCAAACAGACACGCCGATTAACCGAGCATACTCGCGTCGACTCGTCCCAGGACGCACGCAAGCCCATAAATCAAGGCGGATCGCGTCCAGGCCGGCCTCTTCTCGGGGGGCCGCTCGCCGCCCCGCCGACTCGCCCGGGGCCGAATCCGCCCGGGCCGCCCGCCTCTCCCCTTTGATCGTGATCATCCGATCATACCGATTCATAGCGCATACTTGGCTGAACGGCCGCGTCGAGCCTGTTTCACAAGCCTCTGTACACTAACGATATCGGAACCATAGTATCCATGCGTCCATGACGATTAACCGGGCATGAACCGAGGGCGTTTTAGCGATTAACGGGACATGGTTCCCACGATTAACCAGACATACTTGGACCCTGCATTCACGATTAACCGGGCATACCACTAACGATTAACGGGACATAGTTACGGTTTGTAAGTTCTTGGTTGGCAACCCCTTGCGATGCAGAGAATTTGTTCTAGACTCTTGCTAAGACTAAAAGACAACAACACCGGAGCACGGTTTTGTTGCTGCGTTTCTCGATTTTCGGATCAGGAAGACGACCCCGGGACGGATCACGCCGCCGATTGAGCCCAGCCGCAGGAGCCTCGGGATGAAAGAGCGGGAATTGCCGTTGGAACACGTGAAGTCGGCTGGGACCGCGCGCGACGACGCCTCGACCTCGGTCGACCCCGGGTGGAAGGACGAGTTGAATCTCGCCGAGTTTCCGATCGCCGCGTTGACGGATCGAATCCCCGACGGCCAGACCACGTTGGTGTTCGAGGATCGTCTTGAACTGCGCGACAGCCCGCCGATCATCCGGCGGCTGACGATCATGGGGACGCACAAGCACGGCCTGCCGACCTCGCTCGACGACGAGGTCCTCGTCGGTTTGATCCAGCTCACCAAGCGGCGGAGCAATTTCACCGACGCGCGGGTTCCGTTCTCGCGGTATGAGTTGATCGAGCTGCTGGGATGGCCGCAAAGCGGGCAGAGCTATCGTCGGATCGAGGAAGCGCTTCACCGCTGGGTCGGCGTGGTCCTGATGTACGAGAACGCCTGGTGGGACAACAACGCCAAGAGTTGGGTCGACGAGCAATTCCACGTCCTGGACAACGTGACCCTCTACGATCGCGAGCGTTGGCGGCGGTCGACGGCTCGATCCGCCAAGACGACCAAGGGGGCGGCCTCGAAGACCGAGAAGCCCCCCCTGCCCCTCTCCAGCTTTCGCTGGAACGAGGTCATCTTCCAGAGCTTCCAGAGCGGCAATCTCAAGCAGCTCGACCTTGAGCTGTACTTGAAGCTGCGTCTGCCGACGACCAAGCGGATGTACCGATTTCTCGACAAGCGGTTCTATCGCCGAATCCGGCTCGACTTCGATCTTCGGACGCTCGCGTGCGAGCACATCGGCCTGAGCCGATCGTACGCCCCCACCGAGCTCAAGCGGCGGCTCAAGCCGGCGCTCGACGAGTTGGAGCAACTCGGGTTCCTGGAGGTCCTCAGCCCCGAGGAGCGGTACTCGTACGTCAAGCGGGGAACCTGGCGGATCATCTTGATTCGGGGGCGCCGCGGCCCGGCCGAGCCCGACGAAGAACTGGCGACCGAGCCCGACGTACTGGTCGACGCGCTGCGGAGCCGCGGCGTCGCGGCCAAGATCGCCCACGAACTCGTCGCCGGCCACCCCCCGACTCGGATTCAGACCAAGCTCGAAGTCTTCGACTGGCTGATCCGCAACGAGGACAAGCGCGTCGGCAAGAACCCCGCCGGCTACCTGGTGGCGTCGATCCGCGCCGACTACCAGGAGCCCGGCGATTATCGCGCCTCGACCGACGCGGCGGCGACCGCTCAGACCGCGAAGGCCGATCGCGCGGCCGCCGAGGCCAAGGCGGCCGACGACAAGGCCGCCGTCGAGGCCGTCGCCCGTGGCGACAAGGAACGCGAGGCCAAGCTCCGCGCCGCCTGGGAAAAGCTCCCCACCGATCAGCGCGACGCCATCCTCGCGACCGTCAAGGCCGACAATCCCGGCCTGGGCCGCTGGAAGAACATGCTCGAACCCCTCTGCCTCGCGGTGCTCGAAGCGCGGCTTCGCGACCTCAAGCCGTCCGCCAGCCAGCCCCTGCTCTTCACCGAGACCGACTCGGTCGCCTGACCTTGAGCAAAACGGCGTCAGGCGGCGTCCCCCTCGGCCTCGTTGCCCCGGTCGGCGGTCGAATCGGAGTTTCGGCCGCTCCGGCGATCGCGCGAGTCGTACAGGACCATCGACGCGACGAGCGGCCGCAACAGATCGTTGACGACCTCGGAGCGATCTTTTCCCATGTGGATCGCGTAGAGCCAGAGCTTCTTGTCGAGGTCTTCCTCGATGGCGAACATCCGCTGGACGCGCTTGGGCTTGGACGCCTTGGCGCGGCTAGCCCGGCCGCGGGGGGTGGTCGACGACGACCGGACGGCGGGTTCGGCCTCCGTCGACTGGCCGGCGTCGTCGGGCTCGGGGTCGGCCGACGCGCCTTGGCTGCTGATCCGGCGTTCGAATTCCGCCTCGGTCATGCTGGGGCGGGTCAATCCGGTTCGGCTCTCCGGTCCTGGTATGCCCCCGCGTCGCGTCGCGCTGCTCATGGCCACCCCCCTTCTCCATCTGGTTCGTCGGCCGCTGGGATCGGCCGGTTCCGGCGAGTCTCGGCTTGCGCGCCGCCGTCAACTAGGGTCCAAACATCGGTACGGGTCGACCGCCGTCAAGAAGCTTCGCGATAGTACGGATCAACGTCCTCGACCGTCTCGGCCTCGTCGGGCTCGATGCTTCGCCGAGGGTCGACGGCGTCCGGACGGACCCCGCCGTTGAGGAAAGTGAAGGCCGCCTCGCGGTACGCCGAAGCCGCCGGACTCATGCGGTCGTAGTGGATCAACGGAACCCCCCGCGCGTAGGCCTCGCGGAACTTGACCGACGCCGGAACGACCCGCTCGTGGACGATCGGCCCGAAGTAGTTGCGGACCTCGGCCTCGATCTGCTTCGAGACGAGCGTCCGATCGACCCTCGTGATCAAGACGCCGGTGATTTCGAGCGGCCCGGCGTCGGTGAACTCAAGCCGAAACTCGCTCACGGTGCGCACCAGGTCCTCAAGCGCTCGCACGCCGGCCAGGGCCGCAATGCAGGGATCGATCGGGATCAGGATTTCCGAGACCGCGTACAGGATGGCCACGTTCAAGGGGGTAAGTACGGGGCTGGTGTCGATGATGACCACGTCGTAGCCGGTCAACCCCTTGAGCAGCCGTCGGATCCGAAACTCGCGCCCCTGCCCCAGGCCCTGCACGCCCCCCATCTGATCCGAGCACGTACTGAGCCGATCCCCCGGCGGGACCACGTCGAGCCCTTCGTAATCCGAGCGCGAGGCGACCTCCACCAGCCCCGATCCTTCCAGCAGCGCGTCGGCCAGCCCGACGCTGGGCGTCCCTCGGGGGAAGAAGCCGAGCGCGGCGTTGCCGGACGGGTCGGCGTCGATGAGCAGGACGCGACGGTCGAGCTCGACCAAGGCCGCGGCCATGTTGATCGCCGTCGTGCTCTTGCCCACGCCTCCCTTGGCGTTGGTTACCGCGATGCTTCTCATCAAACCCTCCCCCCCCCGCCCTTCGACCGCTCGGCGCGATCAACGCCAACTTCTGGATTCATCATGAGTTACCGACGCGAACTTGGTTCCTCGGCCACATGATCGCAAGTCGCCGATGTTTCTGGCTCCCCAGGTTCCATGCTCCCCGGAGATATCGAACCCAAGGCGACTTGACACCCTGTGATATCGGTCGCTGGACGCCTTGATCTCTCGTTTCCTTGCCGCCTTCTTGTCTTGATCCCTCGACTCCAGGAAACCAAGACGCCGACTCTCCTTGGCGACGACGTGCCCAAGGCGCCTTGGCACGCCGTCTCCAAGCGGACCTGTTCTCAAGGCGACGGCGGCGCCTCGGTTTCAAGGCGCCTCGGTTTCAAGGCGCATTGAAGACTGCAAGACCTGTGTTCCTCGGCATCAACCTCTCAAGTCGGCAAGGGGAAGCCGTCCACTTGAATCCAGGGAACCACATGACCAAGGCCGCCAGGCGTCAAGTCGCCATGGACGTCAACAAACCCATGCGTCCCAGGCCCATTGAAACCTAGCAAGGCCATGGACCTTGCGAGCCTTGGTGACTTGGCGCCTTGGTCGATCCCAAATCTTGATCCCTTGGCAACCCGGGAAGCGAGGTTTCAAGGAGCCGCTGAAAGCTTGCCATCAAGGCGAATCGACCTGAAAGGAGCCTGTGGTTCAAGGTCGCAATGATTCAAGTTCTCCAGGAACCGAAGACGCCAAGCCACATGGAGGAGATTGGTGACGTGGGGGCTCGGCGGCCTGGTTCTCAATGCGCCTTGGTCTCAAGGCGGCATGGCGAGTTGGTTCATCGTCGCCCGGGCGATCGGTCTTTCAAGATGGCGAGGGCGTCCCGCGACGAGTCGGCGCACAGGATCCGTCCATCGCCAAGCTGTTGAATGCCTCAAGGCGGATTGGCGCCTCGCGGACTTGTGGCCTTGGTTTATCGGCGACCTGGCGCCAATGCACCAAGGCGACAAGGTTTCAAGGGTTCAGCGTGCGCAGGTTTATCGATGTCTTGGGACCAAGATTCCAGGTTCAACTTGTCGCCAAGGTTCCAGGGTCGATTGGCGATTTGAAACCAAGTCGTCGAGTCGCCCATCTTTCAATAAGGGAAAGCAACCAAGCCGGACGTGTTGAGTCGGCGCCTTGGCTTCAGGGAGTCAAGGCACCTCAGGCATCAGGGTTCCAAGCTGCGAATGGCGGCTTGATTCCCTGGCGCAGGGGTCGTCCATGGACATTGAGAACTTGGTTTCTTGCTGCCGAAGAGACGCCGAGGCCCATGCGTCTCGGCGTCCATCCGGCGATGGCCCCTTGGCGCGACGGCTGATCTCTGGGCCCAATAGACGAGTGTCAGAGACGAACCTGCCGGACGGGAGTCCCCGCGCGAAACAGAAGGCGAGTTTCGCCTGGCGGCAGGCTCGGTCGTCGAGAAAAAACGAGGGCCGGGCAGGGGAGGGGGGCCTCCTCCATCTACTGCCTGATCGTGGTCGATCGCGGAGGGCGGCGCGCGAGATTCTCTCGATTCTCTGAAGAATATCCTTGACACGGCTAAAATCATTGATGGATGATGGCAGGCATGATTTCATGCTGGCGAGGAAGCTGGAATTGGGGGGGGGGATGGGGACCGGGCAGGCTGGCTGAAGAATCCGATCGTCGGGGAATTTGACTCTGACCGGTTAAGCCTGCATGTTTTCACGATTCACCGCAGATTCACCCCGCGAGTCAGTCGTTGCTTGCAGCGCAATCCCAATTATCGTTACAGCCGTCGCCGAGCGAAGGGCGAACCCTCAACGTAAGAGAGACTTGGAGACATGGACATGCGCACTGGAGCGTCGGACGTCTCGACTCGTGGACTTCGAGGTCAGCTTCGCTCGAACGGCCGGCTCGAAAAGGCGCGCAAGGCGCGGCTGCGGCGGAGCGTCCTGGAGTTTCTGGAAGAGCGGACGTTGTTGGCGGTGTTGCCGCCGGTCCAGGTCGGCGGAGCGATCCAGAATCTGTCGAACGACAACAACGGGGCCATGAGTTCGCCCCAGGTCGTGGTCGACCGCTACAATCCGAACCACCTGGTTTCGGCCTGGGTTGAGAACAACACGGACAACACCAACTTCCAGACGTTCATCCGGGCTTCCTATTCGATCGACGGCGGGGCGAACTGGATTACGCTCAACGGGACGGGGATCGGCAGTGGGGCCAGCCTGATCGACACGGGGGCCGCCCCGGCCAATCCAACGGTGCGTTACACGCAGGCGACCAGCCCTCAGTTGGCGTTCGACGCCGACCACAACCTCTACATGTTGTCGCAGCAGAGCAACTCCGGTAATACGTCGGGCATCGTGCTCCTGACGAAGTTCAACTTTACGGGCAACGCGCCGATCCAGTTGGGCTCCGCCACCACAATCCGCCAGTACACGGGGGGGCAGGATGCGATCACCAACCTGACCCTGACGGTCGACGACAACCAGGCGGCGTTCACCGACCCGGACACCGGCGCGGTCCAGATCGATCAGTACGCCGGCAACGTCTGGATCGCCTGGAGCACGATCGAAACCCAGCCGACGGGATTGTTCGTGGTGAACGGCGCGACCTGGAATCCCCGCTCGATCCAGACGATCGTCTCGTCGGACGGCGGCCAGACGTTCAGCGGCGCGAATCGGCTCAACATTCCGAACCCGGGAAACGCCTGGACGAGTCCGAACGGCGTCTTCGCCAATGCGACGCCCAAGATCGCCGTCGCCCAGGGGAAGGCCAACGGTGCTCAGGGCGGCGGCGCGACGGTGATCTGGGACAACTACGGCCGCGTCAACACGGATTTCGACGCCATCCAGGCGAACCCCGTCGCCGCCGGCGTCGCTTCGAGCAAGGCGGGACCGGGGGGGCCGATCAACCAGGCGACCGACCCCGGCGGCGGCGCGCCGTTCATCCCCGGCGTCACGACGTTCACGACCAACGTCCTGGCCGGCGACATCGACCCCAGGTTCCTGACCCTCTCGAACCTGACGGTCGACATGACGATCCTCCAGTCCGACATGTCGATGCTCCAGGCCGTGTTGACGGCCCCGAACGGAACTCAGATCGTTCTCTTCAGGAATCTGCGGGACGCCTCGGGCAACGTGCCGAATCCGGACGTCGCCCGCGGGATCACCGGTGCGAATCTCGGCGTCGTCGGCGTTTCCAACAATGTTCCGTACGGCTTCCTTGGGACCACCTTCGACCAGAATGCGGCCCGGAGCATCAGCGACCGCAGCGGGTCCGCCATCGGTTATTCGAGCACCTTCCGCCCCGATAATGGGGGTGGGAACAACCTGAGCGCGCTGAACGGCCTGACCGCCGCGCAGTTGACCGGCACCTGGACGCTGACCATCACCGACACCCGCAACAACGGGACCAACCCCGGCCCCAGCCTCGTTTCGTGGGGGCTCAACTTCACCTCGGGCGTGACCGGCAGCGGGGTTGTCAACGTCGCCAGCACGGCGGTGCGAGGCTCGCAGACCGGCTCGTACTCCCGCGCCTCCGCCGCGGCCGGGCCGCAAGGCATCGGCCCGGGGATCGCGATCAGCCAGGACAACACCCTGGGCTCGTTCAGCCAGAATCAGGGGCGGATCTACGTCACTTACGTCGGCTACACCCTCAACCAGACCGGCAACCCCGCCGACAACACGGACATCTACCTGGTCACCTCCGACGACAACGGCGCGACCTGGAACTATCGCGGCATGGTCAACGACGACCAGGGCTCGGTGGACGGTTTCAGCGGGGCTAATAGCTACCCCACGCTCGGGCCGATCACCGGTCGCGCCCAGTTCCTGCCGACGGTCGCCGTCGACCAGTCGACGGGCACCCTGGTGATGTCGTGGCGCGACGCCCGCGACGACACGGCCCGCGCCCGGTCGTCGATCTATCTCGCCACCAGCATCGACGGCGGCGCCAGCTTCAGCGCGCAGACCTACGCCAATTCGTCACAGACCTCGATGGACGCGATCACCCGACAGCAGGTGGTCCTCAGCCCCGAGGGGGACAACTTCTCGGGGATCAACATCAAGCCGCCGACGCTCTTCGGCTTCGGCGCCCAGATGGGCCTGGCGGTCGCCGGAGGGGAGATCTACGCGGCCTGGACGGGCAACTTCAACAAAGCCTATCTCGACGCTTCGAACGTGGTCCAGGGCTACACGTTCCAAACCTACGTCCGGAACATGACCATCGCCGCCGGCCCTCGCATCGTGGACAGCACGATGGGCGTCGTCGGCGCGCCCGGCGACACGTTGAACACGGGGGTAGCCCCCGACGGATCGATACTCGCCAATACGTTCACGTTCACTCTCGACCGTCGAGTCGACCCCGCCAGCTTCAAGCCGTCCGACGTCCTGGTCTATTTCCACGACACCGTGAACACCCACGGGTTCGTGCCGCTGTCCATCTTCAGCGTGGCGGCCATGGACACGACCGCGCTGGGGGCCACTCAGTTCAAGGTGATCTTCGATCCTCGGTACAAGCCCGACGGCTCCTCCTCGAACCTCAACGGCGACTACGTCGGGACGTACAGCTACATCATCCAGCCGACGATCACCGACCGGATTCGGTCGATCGTCGGGGGCGTGTTGCGCACGGGCAATCTGGTCGACCAGAATTCCAACGCCGCCGCCGGCCAGAATCCACTGACGACGGCCTATACGGGCCTGACGCCGGGGGACGCCTACGTCGCGCCGATGCCCGCCCCCAGGACGCCCACGACGTTCGGCACCGATCCGTTGACGCTGCTGGCGCCGCCGTTCAGCACTTCCACCCTGCCGTTGATCGTGTCCGGAGCCCACATCGCCTCCACGCAGGCCACGAACGGATCGGGGGGGCCGGACGATCTGGTCTTCAACAACACGACGAAATCGCTCAAGGTGACGTTCGACCGCGACATTACGGCGTCCAGCTTCACCGCCGCCGACGTGCTCCAGATCATGGGGCCGGCCGGCTCGGTCTCGGGCCCGCAGTTTTTCAACTCGAACGCCACCGGCCAGGCGATCACGGCCCCGTCCGCGCAGAACGTCCCCAGCACGCTGAACTCCAAGCTGTCGGTGCGGAATTTCCACGGCACGTTCACCGCCACCAAGGTGACCGTGCAGCTTAACATCAGCTTCCCGGTCGACTCCGGCCTGACGGTCAACCTGATCGCGCCCGACGGGACCAAGCTGGAATTGTTCAACCGAGTCGGCAACAACGGTTCCAACTTCATCAATACGATCTTCGACGACGCGGCGACGAACTCGATCACGACGGGATCCGCGCCGTTCACGGGGACGTTCCGGCCCAGCGGGGCGGGGGGGCTCGCCGTTTTCAACGGCAAGTCTATCGACGGCGACTGGACGCTCCAGGTCGTCAATTCTCGAGGCGGTACGGTCGGCACGCTGAATAGTTGGTCGTTGAGCGTGACGCCGTTGATCAGCGTGACCGCGGACGCCCCCGTCGGCGGCGTGGCTCGGTCGTTCTTCGTCAACTTCCCCGAGCAGTCGCTGAGCGGCACGTACACGGTCCAGCTCGCCTCCAGCATTCTCGACACTCACGGCCACGCGCTCGATTCGAACCTTAACGCGGGGCTCGACGTGCTTCGGGGCCAGGCGGCCAACGTCCCCACGACGACGGTCAGCTTCGGCAGCGGCAACGTCAACCAGAGCCTGGTCGGCGGCCAGATCGTCTCGACGATCAACGTCCCGCAGAACTTCCCCATTCAGGGGATCACCGCGTCGGGACGGACGGGGATCCGCCTCCAGCTCAACCTTAGCACCCCCAACGTGACTCCCCTCACCGCCACGTTGATCTACCACCCCGGCGGCGGCCAGCAAGAGGTGATCCTGTTCAGCGGCCTGACGCAGGGGACCAGCACCGGGGGGTTCAACGCCACGATCTTCGACGACGTCCAGTTCGTCAACGGTCAGCGGACGACGCCGATCGGCAACGGCTCGCCGACGTTCTCCGGCACCTACAACCCCCAGCAGCCCCTCCTTGGATTTGCGGGGCTGTCCTCGGGCGGGACCTGGCAGCTCCTCATCAGCGGGACCGGGGGGGCGACCGCGACGCTGATCAACTGGACGCTGTTCTTCGAGAAGCCGCTGCCGACCTCCGGTCTGGGCGAGCCGGTCGCCGACCTGGCCAACGCCAGCTTCCGAATCTTCCAGATGAACCCCACCGACCCGCTCTCGCGCGACTCGTGGACGGCCGTCGGGCCCGCCCCGATCGTCAACGGCGCGACCGTCGGCACGGGCATGATCAGCGCCCTGGCGCAAGACCCTTCCGATCCGACCGGCAACACGTTCTACGTCGGCGGCGCCAACGGCGGCGTCTGGAAGACGAACAACTTCCTGACGACCTCGCCGAACGGGCCGACCTACGTCCCGCTGACCGACTTCGGCCCCAGCAACGGTCTGAAGATCGGCGGGATCGCGGTCTTCGGCCGCAACAACGACCCCAACCAGTCGATCGTGGTCGCGTCCACCGGATTCGGCAACACCACCACCCCCAACGGCACCACGGGCGTCGGCTTCCTGCTCTCCAAGGACGGCGGCGCGACCTGGACCCTGCTGGACAGCACGACCAACGTCGACGCCTCCGGTAATCCGCTCCCCTTCGACTCGCCGCTTCGCGATCGGGCCTTCGTGGGCTCGACCTCGTTCAAGGTCGTGGTCGACCCGGTGGCCCCGAGCAACGGCCAGGTGATCATCTACGCCGCGATCAGCGGCTTCAACGGCGGCGTCTGGCGGAGCACCGACACCGGCGGCCACTGGCAGTTGATGCGGGCGGGCAACGCCACCGACGTGGTCCTCGACCCGTCCAGCGCCACCGGCGGCGACGCGAACCTCCAGATCATCTACGCCGGCTTCCAGGGGGACGGCGTCTACCTGAGCACCAACCGCGGCCAGACCTGGAACTTGATGACCGGCGGCGTGGGCAACCCCCAGATCGTCGACATCCTCGACAACCAGAACGTCGGCGTCGTCGCCGGCCCCACCCCCAACGGCGGCCATGGGCGGATCGTCCTGGCCAAGCCCGCCCTGACCATCAGTTCGGTGGAGAACCAGATCTACGCCGGCTGGCTGTACGCCGCGGTCACCAACCCGGACAGCAGCTTCTACGGCCTGTTCATGACCAAGGACTTCGGCCAGAACTGGGTCCAGGTGCGCATCCCGACCATGCCGCCGACGACGGCCTACATCCCGGCCACCCCCACGAACGACGTCGCGCAGTCCGACTACCCGCTGACCGGCGGCCCCGCCGCCTTCCAGAACATCACCCTGGCCATCGACCCGAACAACGCCAACATCGTCTACCTCGGCGGCGCCTCGGGAGGAGGGCGCGGCACCGGCATGATTCGGATCGACGCGACCAAGGTCTGGGACGCGCACAACCTGACCACCTTCTCGAACGTCGCCAGGGACGGAGCGATCATTCTGTCGTCGGCCGGGCCCGTCGGCATCGGCGCGTTCAATGAGGCCTGGTCCACCATCGTCACGCCCTTCGGGATCGTTCCTTATCCCGACTACACGACCTATCTCAACTACATCCGCAACCCCAACAATCCGTTCCAGTCCAACTCCCTCCTGTTCGTGCGCAACCTGACCCAGTTCACGAACAACGGCTTCGGCGCCACCTGGACTCCGTTCGACGCGCCGGACGACAGCGGACTTCGGGCCGGCAACATCCTGAGCTACGATCAGCTTTTCACGATGGTCGACCCGGTCACCGGCCTGACACGCGTGGTGTTCGGGACGGGGCAGGGCATCTGGTCGGTGCTCGACGACCACGGCGCCCAACTCAACGGGTCGAGCGTCGGCACCCAGCCGACCCCCGGCGCGAACCGCAACGGCAACCTCCAGATCACCCAGTTCTTCTACGGGTCCGCCCAGCCCAGCAACGTGGCCGTCGCGGCGAGCTTCGACCATTCGTTGTTCTATGGCGGCAGCTTCGGCAACCAGGCGCCGTCGTCCGACGGGAGCGTCCTGAACAATGGGAATCTCGACGGCAGCCAGACCGCGGCCGACCCCTTCTTCGGCTACTCTCCCAACGGAACTCTCTCATATGGTTCGGCCACGGACCAGCAGGGCAACGGGACGCTCTACCAGTCGTTCCAGCCCGGCTCGCTGGGGACCAACTACGGCACCACGTTCTTCCAGGTGAACCACATCAGCCGGACGTTCGGCCTGTTCCAGCAGAGCGGCGGCAGCAACGCGCCCGACCCGCAGTGGCCCATCGGCGGCCTCGCGCCGTTCACCGTCAACCCCGTCAGCGGCGATCAGATCATGATCAGCTCGGCGGTCGGCCGGATCTTCGCCACCGAGAACCAGGGCGTGACCTGGTTCGAGATCGGCGGTCCCGCCATCTTCGGCAATCCCGGCAACTTCAGCGTGGCCCTGGCCTACGGGGCGCCCGACCCGTCCGTGCCCGGTGGACGCGTCAATCTCGGAGACTTCATGTACGTCGGCACGTCGACGGGCCAGGTCTACATGACCCGGACGGCCGGCGGCGGCGACGGTTCGAGCTGGTTCAACATCTCGCTCGGACTCGACGGCTCGCTCGTCAAGCAGATCGTCACCAACCCGGCCCGGGGCTCCCACTCGGCCTACGCGGTCACGACCACCGGCGTCTTCTTCATCAGGGACTCGGTCGCGCTGGCGCAGAATCCGACCAACGCCGCCGCCGCCTGGATCAAGGTCACCGGCAACCTCCAGAACCTCTCGTACACGATCTTCGGCCAACCCTACCAGTCGAGCACGGGGACGAACCCGCTCAGCCAGACGCAGACGCTCAACGCGATCGCCGCCGACTGGCGGTATACGATCCCTAACGCCGCGGCCGACCCCGCCGGGGCGGGCTTCCACCCCGTGCTCTACGTGGCGGGAGACTCCGGCGTGTTCCGGTCGCTCGACAACGGTCTGACCTGGACCCTGTTCCCCGATCGTGCGATCGACGGCGCGGTGGACCAGGGGGGCTTCCTGCCGCGGACCAACATCACCGACCTCGACCTGTCGGTCGGCAACATCGATCCGACCACGGGGATGTCCAACCTGGCGCCCGGCGATCCCGACGTGCTGCTGGCCACGACCTACGGCCGGGGCTCGTTCGCGATCAAGGTGGCGCCCCTGGTCCTGCCCGGCACCGTGCGGGTGAACCCCGCCGACGTCAACGGCGACGCCCCCGACGGCTCTCCGATCGTCACGACGGGGCGGTTCCGGCTCAACGGCCTCAGCTCGTTCACGGGCTTCGGCAACTCCACCCGGATCACGATCTTCGACGTCACCGACAACAAGCTCATCGGCGGCTACGACCCCAGCGATCCGGCGACGGACAACGCGGCCAACTGGACCGACTCCTTCGGCAACTTCAACATCACGATGAACAACCGAGCCCTGGCCACCAACGGCTTGAAGGTGCTCCAGATCTACGCCACCGACGACGCCGGGGCGGTCGGCAACGTGGTCACGCTCACGATCACTCTGGATGCGAGCGACCTCAACCCGTCGACGGTCCCCATCAATCCCACGCTCAAGTTCAACCCCGCGGACATTACGGGAATCGATCCGAATCATATCTACACCAACCATCCACAGCCGACCCTGTCCGGCGTGACCTCCCCCAGCGCCCCCGGCGATCCGGTCACGGTCGAGCTGCTCTACAAGAACGGCGCGGGGGCCTGGGTTTCGTTCAGTCCCCCCGTCCTCACGACCGCCGACGCCAACGGCAGATTCACCTTCACCTTCCCCGCGCTGGGGGACGGGACTTACACGGTCGAGGCTCGGGCGAGCAACAACGAGGGGCCGGCCCTGAGCCCGAGCGCGCCCGTCGTCTTCACCATCAAGACCAATCCCCCGACCCTGGCGCCGACCCTGCTCCTGAATCCGTACTTCGACTCGGGGATCGTGGGCGACAACATCACCAACGTCCGCAAGCCGTTCTTGTACGGCACGATCGGCGCGGCCAACGCCGGGTCGGTCATCCGCGTCTACGTTGCTGATGCGAACGGCAATCCGTCCGGAGCGCCCCTGGCGCAGACGACCGCCGACTCCTCCGGCAATTTCTCGGCCCAGCTCCCGTTCTCCCTCTCCAATGGTCAGATCAGGCTTGTGGCCACCGCGGTCGACGCCGCCAGCAATCCGGCGCCTGGCCCCAGCGGGGTGCTGAAGCTGACCTTCACTTCCGTGCCGATGGACTACAGCGGCAGCCCGATCGACTACTACAGCAGCCTTAACCCGCCGCGGCAGGCGCCCGTACCGCAGTACGCCCCGTCGGAGACGGTCCTCTACTACCGCAACGCGTTCAGCGGGAAGGGGGATTGGTACGACATCTACGCCCCTTGGAAGCAAGTCCCCACTTGGTTCACCAATTTCGCGAGCCAGGGGGGGGCTTCGACCGACATCCCGCTGACCGGCGACTTCGACGGCGACGGCAAGGCGGACCTGGTGTCGTTCAATCGAAGCAACGTCACCTGGACCATCTCGTCGTCGACCGGGATGTTTCGAGGGGCGTTCCCGTTCGGTTACGCCGGCGTAAGTCTGCCGGTGGTCGGCAACTTCGACGGCCCGGGGGCCACGCAGTTCGGGGCGTTCAGCGTTTTCAACAACGTCGGTTACTGGAGCCTGACCTCCGCCAGGGGGGTCATCAACACCTACACGTTCGGCGTGGCCGGCGACGTCCCGCTGACCGGCGACTTCGACGGCGTCGGCTATGACCAAATCGCCGTCTATCGGCCCAGCACCGGGCAGTTCATCGTCTTCGTGCCGACTGGCGGCGGCCCGAACGGCACCACGCATGTGATCGCCACGATGGCCCCGAACCAGATCCCGGTCCCCGGGCAGTACGACAATCTGTACGCGTTCCAACACGGTCTGCCCTACAAGACCGAGGCCGCGGTCTTCGACCCGAACACGGGCGTTTTCACGATCGCCCGCCCCGCCGGATCGGCCTTCCCGAGCGTGATCGCGTTTCAGCCGGGCGACATCCCGACCCCCGGCGATTACCAGGGTTACGGCTGGATCGCTCCGGGCGTCTACCGTCCCAGCACCGGGCAGTTCCTCATCAAGACCGACCAGACGCAGGCCGCCAGCCCCGACTTCCAGATCTCGATCTTTGCGGGGGGCGTCGGCTATCCGCTGATTCCGGTCGCCGCTCCTCTGTCTTACCGAATGCTCGGGAGCGGCGGCGCGGCGTCGGCGGCGGCCCCGCGAGCGACGGCCCAGGCGACGTCCGCGGACGTCGTGGCCGCCGAGGCGGTCCTCGCCGATCAGACTTCGACGGCTTCGGCGCCGACTCCGTCGACGTCGGCCCCCGCCGCGCCGGCGGTGGTCGCCCCGTCGGTCGGCTACGCTTCGTCGAACGACGTCGGGACCCGCCAGCCCTGGTTCATCGGCACGGCCGCGCCGGGGATCGTCGTCGACTTCTTCCTGAACGGAAAGGGAGTCGTCGGCAACAAGAAGGTTGGATCAGCGAACGTCGACGCGAACGGCGCGTTCTACTTCCAGCTCCCCGCCGGAGCGCGGAACGGCGCCTATACGTTGCTGGTCGCGGTTCGGGGCGGAAGCGGCTCGGCCTTGACGCCGATCGCCTCCACGACGTTCCAGATCGCCCCCCCGGCGTCCAGGCCGTTGATCAGGAAGGCGCCCGCGGCGGTGAACGTCGGCCGCGCGGCCAGGCCGACGCTTGCCGCCAATCCCAAACCGGCCGCCGTCGCTCCTCGAGCCGTGTCGCAGCGGCCCGTCGTCGCCAGGCCGGCCGCCGCCGCCGCGGTCGCGGCCGCGACCACGAGCGTCTTCGATCAGGCGATCCAGAACCTGCACAAGAACCGCCTGAGCATGCGGAACGAGTCCTGAGCCCGCGAGGCCCCGGATTCGACGGCGATCGCGTTGTACAACCTGGGCCCGGAGGAGGCTTGACCAGCTTCCTCCGGGCCCTTTCTCATCCCCGCGCCACGGAGGCTGCGATTCGGGAGCGAACTCCACGATCATAAATGGTCACATGTAGTATAATTAGTAGATAGAGAGGGTCTTTGGCAATTCGGTGGTTGGTGCGCAGAAGGAGGACGCCCGGCGTTGGAGTTCGTCCCATAAGCACGTGGTTTTGGGATGGCGAGGCTCCAGCCGAGCCGGTTTGCCTCGTCGCGTGCGCCTCGGCGGGAGCCTCGCCATCCCCTTACGCTGACGACCCGACCCTTTTGGTTGGGACTTCCCCGGCGGCGCCCCCTCATGCAAACAGAGTCGGGTTGTCAGCCCCTTACGAGAATGCCTCCTAGCCGCCGCAGTTGGTAGGGGTCTCTCGATTGGGAACGATCGAACCCAATTTTCAAACGGTCCTCAGGTCGCGCGCATGGCGCGGCGCGAGGAATTCCAAAGGCGGCCGGGGGACGGAATCAGGAGCGAACGAAGCCAATTTCGGGGTTTGGAGAATCGACATAAACAGCTTGGAGTAAGAATGTTGCAAAGAATCATTCGGTGCGGATTCGAGGAGGTCGACGCAAACGAACCCAACGCAGGCCAGGGGGGCGAGGAGGGTATAGGACGATCGACGGGAGAAGACGCGTCGGGAAATGCGGCGCGAACGAACCCAACGACCATCGGCCGGAGCGACGCCGTCGCTTCCGTTGGGAACGGCTGAATCGTTCAATTCGTCGCAGCCCGACGAGGTCCGCTCGTGACGGCTCGACGATGCAGGCCGGAGCGCGCAACGAGCCAGGAGGCTCGGGCTTCCTGGCTCGTTGGTGATTCGGATTGGCTCAGCGACCGCTCTGGGTGAGCGTGGTTTTGATCCAGGCCACGTTGCGCTCGAGCTCCTCGGAAGAACGTCGGAAGGTTGAGAAACTCGTCGCCAGCCAGCGGGTGCAGAGCCAGGCGCCGAGCGCGGCGAGGACGAGGCTGCCCAGACCGACGACGACGAGCGCGACGGCCGGCCGGAGTTGCTGGGCTTCGGCGAGCCAGAGCCCGATTCCGCCGACCAGGACCGTCATGCCGGCGACCAAAAGCAACACAAGAACCATCAACCCGCCGATGGCGGGAGCGGCCTTGTGCAGGCTTTCGCGCATGTCGGCCGCCGCGAGCTTGCTTTGGAGCGCCGCGAGCGAGGCGACGTCGTTGCCGAACGAGCTGACGTTGTCCATCAACCCGTTCGACTTCGCGCGACGGTTATTGTCGTTCAGGATCGTTTGATGAGCCATCCGAGGAGGACCCCCACGGCCAGTGACACGCCGACGGCCTTGACCGGGTGGGAGACGATTGCGTCCTCCAGCGTCCGCCGGTAGGGGTCGATCGCGTCTTGCACGTCGTCAACGGCGCCGCGGGCGGTTCGACTCATGTCCTCGAATCCGCGCTGAGCTTGTTTACTCACGTCGCCGAACGCCTGGCGGGCGCCTTCAATCGGTTCGCGGGCGCTGTCGGCCCAACGACCGAAGAGTTGATGTGTGTTCATGAGAAATCTCCTTTTGCTTTCGCGTTCCGTGATGGAAACGAACGGTCAGCCTCGTTTGGGCATGCGATAAACGGCGTCGCCGCCGAACGGGTCGCCCGATCCGCCCGTTGGAGAGGTCGAGGCGTCCTCGGGGGGGCCGGGATGAGGATTCAGATGTTGTTTAAGCTGATTTTCGAGCCACATGGAGGCGTAGGCCTGGGCGGATTGGCTCACGAGAGGCCAGAGCATCCCCAGCGCCCAACCGACCGCGCGTCGGCCGATCGTCTTCCGGGGCCTCTCGGGCGGGGCCGTCTCGTATTGCGGCGGCATGGACGCTTCCAGCAGAGGCTGGACCGCGGTCGTCGCCGGCTCGACGCGGCGGCGGCGCTTGGGGACGATGAAATAGCCCGCCGCCAAGCCGACGCCGATCGTGAGGTACGGATGATTGCGGATCACGGAGCGCCAGTCCATGGCCTCCTCGACCCCGCCGACGACCTGGGAGACGTCGAGATGCATGTCGCGGCGGATCTGGGCCATTTGCCGGCGGATGTCGTCGATGTCGCTCACGGCTCATTCACCTCGGCGGATTCGCCGGCGTCGAGGATCGCCGTCACGGCGTCGATGGGCAGTCGCTTCGCCAGTTCGGTCCAGGTGACGACGCCCAAGAGATTGGACCCGGCGTCGACCACCATCGCGAGCCGCGAGTTGGCCGCGGTCATCGTGCGGACGACCGATTCCAGGGATGCATCGACGGCGACCGACGGCACGTCCTTGGACATGATCTCGGAGACCGGCCGGTCGGCAAGGTCCGGGTCGTCGGCCACGGCGAGGGCGATGTCGCGGTCGATCACCACGCCTACCGACTTGCCGGCGTCGACGACCGGAACCATGTCGCTGTCTTCCTCTTTAAAGATCATCACGGCTTCGGTCACCGTGCTGAAAGGAGAGCACGTCCGCGACAGCGGCGTCATCACGTCGGCCGCCGTCAGGTCTTCCGCCGCGGTCTGGTCGATGGGATCGGACGAGTCGACGCTCATAATCGAAATCTCCAGGGCTGGTTCATCCGAACACTCCCTCCTCGGAGTCGAGGAGACAGGGTTCGCCCTTTGATCATGACGTGTAATGCAGATCTCGTGCCGTGCTCAATCGGCCGTCAATCCCGCAAGCGCTGGCGGCGCCGCGCGATGGGCGATCGCCGCGCGGGCGGAAGCCAGGGAAAGCACGATCCTGTTGACCGTCGCGGGCCGCAGTCGCTCGACGACCTGGGAGGCGTCGGCGCGGGAATTCCAGTATCCGAAGACGGCCGGAACGTCGCCGAGGCGAGCCCGAATCCGCTTGGTCAGATACCGAGGGGTCGACCCCGCAGGGAGATGCGAGATCAAGATCAACCCCGGCTCGATCTGGGCGAGTTTGTCGCACACCTGGAGCGTGTCGCCTCCGGCCGTCATGATCGTGAGCCGGACGCCGGACGGCTTGAGCGCCATGTTGAGCATCCGAAGCACCAGGGCGTCGCCGCCGCCTCCGGCGGCGATCCCCACGAACGGATGTTCCTCGGGATCGACGGGGGCCGCCACGCTGAGCGGTTCCACCTCGGCCTCGAGGGTCGTCGGGGACTCGGGCGTGTTCAGCGTGATCTCGTCGTCCTCGGCGACGTCGTCCAGCCAATCGCGGACGAGTCGCCAGATGAACGCCACGTCGCGGCCTTCGATGAACTCATGGGCTCGGTCCTGATCGGCGCGGGCGAGGATCGGGATCACGATCTGGTCGCACACCTCCTCGAACGAGCGGGTCTTGAGCGCCTCGTCGAGGATCAAGATCGCGCCTTCCTGGTCACGGTTAAGCACGCGTTGATACCATCGCAGGTCGTCGGACACCGAGACGTCGTGGCTGAGCAGCGTTCCCAGGAAGCCGAGGCCCGGGATTGATCGACCGGCGACCGCCATGCAGACGGTCAAGGCGTTCGCCAGAAGCAGCCCCAGGCCTCCCCAGAGCCAGGTCCAGAACATGGCGGCGATCAACAGGCCGATCGGTGAAATCCCCGTGCTTTTGCCGTAGAGCCAAGGCTCAACGCCGTTGACGACCAATTCGACCCCGGCGAACAGGGCGAACACCAGGAAAAGCTGCATCCATCCCGGGAAATGCGCGACCGAGATCAGGGCGGGGAATGAGAATGACAACATGCTTCCCACGTACGGGATGAACCGGAACAGCGCCGCCAGGAACCCCCAGAGGGCTGGCGACGGCAGGCCGATCGCCCAGAGTCCCAGACCGATCACCAGACCGAAGCCCGTGTTGACCAACGCCAGCGTCGCCAGATACCGGCTGAGCCCGGCGCCGATCTGCGCCAGGGTCCGGGTCGTGACGCCGATCTTCCCCCAGCCGACGAGCTGGATGATCCGGTCGCCGATGTCGTCGCGTTCGAAGAGCAGGAAGACCACCAGGAGGAGGACGATGCCGCCGAAGGCGGCGATCGACTCGAACGGGCCGAGGACGGTGTGGAGGGTCCCCACGAGGTCGCTGCCGCTCACGATCCGAACCGGGACCGCGGCCTTCTCCTCCTCGGATCGGTTCGAGGTCTCGAACCCGACGACCACGTTGCAGACCTGATCGAAGGCGGAGCCGCCGGCCGGCTTCATCCCCGTCATCTTGGATTGGATTTTGTCCTGGTATTCGGGAAGGTGCTTGGCGAGGCTCGCGAGCTGACCGCCGACCACGTAGAGGACGCCGCCGATGACGATCGACGTCAAGACCATGACGAGGGCGACGCTGAGGACGCGCGGAACGCCCAGGTGTTCGAGCTTGGCCGTCGCCGGCGCCAGGAGGAACGTCAGCAGCACCGCCAAGGCGACGGGCTTGAACACGTCGGCCGCCACCCACATGGCGAAGATCACCAGCCCTCCGATGATCAGGGCGCGCATCAGGCGGATCGAATTGGCATCGAAGTTCATCGGCGTTTCCGTCCCCATCGAACTTGATCGCGGCCGTCGACGCCACGTTGAAGCTCGTCCTCCTCGCGCCGGCCAGGTTCCACGCAAATGCAATTGCGATGCCGGCGGCCGAATCCAGGACGTAGCGTTTGAGTTCAAGATCGACGCGCGGGCGTGGGGATTCCCTTGAGTGCGCAGGGGCTTGCCCATCCCCGGAGCGAGTCCGGTGGGCTGGATGGCGCGCGGGTCGGGAGCGTTCTACTTCGGCTTGTAAGCGGCGGTGTCAATCTTGTAGTGGGCGATCTTGGCCGAGATGCTGCGTCGAGAGAGACCGCTGATCTTGGCGCAGCGTCCCACGTGGCCCCGGCATTTGCGGAGGGCCTTGCGGAGGTAGCGTTCTTCAAAGGCCGCGGTCAACTCGGAAAGTTGATCGGTCAGCGGCCGGGCGAGGTCGACGTTGAGCGAGCCTTTGCGGGCCTGGCGGGGCAGGAGGTCGCGGGGGAGGTTCTCGGGCCGGATCTCGCCGTTGCGCGCGGTGACGCAGGCCCGTTCCATGGCGTTTTCGAGCTGCCGGATGTTGCCGGGCCAGGCGTAAGTGAGCAGCCGCTCCATCGCCTCGTTCGAGACCTGATAGGCGTTCTGGCCGGGCCTGGAATACTTCTGGGCGAAGTAGGTGGCCAGGAGCGGCACGTCCTCGGGACGCTGCCGCAGCGGCGGAAGGTCGATCTTCACGACGTTCAGGCGGTAGAAGAGGTCTTCCCGGAACTTGCCTTCCTTCACCAGCCCTTCGAGGCTGCGGTTGGTCGCGGCGATCACGCGGACGTCGACCTCGATCGTCTGATTGCCGCCGATCCGCTCGAACTTCCGCTCCTGGACGACCCGAAGCAGCTTCACCTGCATGGGGAGCGGGATGTCGGCGACCTCGTCGAGGAACAGGGTGCCGCCGCTGGCGATCTCGAACCGCCCCTTGCGCTGGCCGGCGGCCCCGGTGAACGAGCCCTTCTCGTGCCCGAACAGCTCGCTTTCCAGGAGCGATTCCGGCAGCGCCGCGCAGTGGACGGCGACGAACGGGCCGTTGCGGTGGGCGGTGGACGCCTGGTGGATGGCCCGCGCCACTTGCTCCTTGCCGGTGCCGGTCTCGCCCTCGATGAGGACGGTGGTCGTGGTGTCGGCGACGTGACCGATCAGCTCGAAGATGTCGTACATCCTCGGGCACTTGCTGAGGATGTTCCAGAACCGGTGCCGTTCGCCGATCTGCGACCGGAGGGCGGTCAGTTCATCCTGCAAGGTGCGCTCGCGAAGCGCGCGTTCCACGAGCAGGCAGAGGTGTTGAGGGTCGGCGGGCTTGGTAAGGAAGTCGTAGGCGCCCAGGCGCATGGCCTGGACGGCGTCGTTGATGCTGCCGTGGCCGGTGGTGACGATGACGGTCACGGGGAGCCGGCGCTTCTGGATCTCCTCGATCAGCTTCATGCCGTCGAGCTTGGGCATCCGCAGGTCGGTGATGACGATGCTGTAGGGCTGTTTCTGGAGCATCGCCAGCGCCTGCGAGCCGTCGACGGCGAGATCGACGTCGACGCCCAGGGCCATGCCCAGCAACTGCTGGAACGATTGGCGCGTATCTTCCTCGTCCTCGACCAGGAGGATCCGCCGGGCCGCCTCGAGCGCATGCGGCGGATTCGTCAGGGCGTCGCCGGGGCCGGGGCCGGGCTTGTCCGATTCATTCTCCACGGCAGTGGCCATCCGCTTCGCTCCGGTATCGATCAAGGTCCGTCCTGTGGCCGCGCGGGCCGACTACAGCTACATCCAGCGGCCTTCGAAACGTGATCCACCCTGGTCTTGGAAGGGCGATTTTATCACAATCGAGCGTTCTTCGTCACGGGCTCGTCGAATTCGGGGGGCGCATCCGGCGGTGGAATGCGGTTTGCTAAACTACTATATGTAAAAGGCAAGCCCAGCGCGTGGAAGTGTATCGAGCGACGCCGCGCGAGGGCGGAACAGCGGCGAGCGATTCGGATCTTGGACGGGACAGCAAATGACGGCCGACCTTCAGTCCGATAGTGAAGCCAGCGATGCGCGGTACGCCTTCGCCGAGACGATCCCCCAAATTGTCTGGGTCGCCATGCCCGACGGGCGGCACGTCTATTTCAATCGGATGTGGCATGAGTATACGGGAATGTCGCGGCAAGAGGTCCTCGGCGACGGCTGGAGCCTGCCGATTCATCCCGACGACCGCGACCGCTCGATCAAGCACTGGCGCGCCGCCGCCTCGCAGGCGAAGTTGTACGAGGCCGAACACCGATTCCGAAGGGCCGACGGCGCGTATCGATGGTTTCTGCGACGCGCCCAGCCGCAGTGCGACGACAAGGGCGCCGTCGCCTTGTGGGTCGGAATCTGCGCCGACATCGACGATCAGAAGCGGATGCAGATGCAGCTCGGCCAGATCGAGCGTCGGTTCCAGATGCTGTCCGAGTCGATCCCCCAGATCGTCTGGACGACGACTCCCGAGGGCGCGGCGACCTATCTCAACCATCGGTGGGCCGAATACACGGGTGCGCCGTCCGAGCAATCCCTCGGTTGGGGATGGGTCGATCAGCTCCACCCCGACGACCGGGAGTCGTGCGTTCGAATCTGGAAGGAAGCCGTCAAGTCGCTCCAGCCCACGGAGTTCGAGTATCGCCTTCACCGGGGTTCCGATGGTTCGTACCGCTGGCATCTGGTTCGCGGCCTGCCGATCCTCGACGACGACGGCGCCGTGACCCAGTGGATCGGTACATGCACCGACATCGACGACCAGAAACGCCAGGCGGAATTGCTCGAGCGGCTGGTGCTGGAACAGACCAGCGAGCTGCGACGGAGCAACTTCGACCTCGAACAGTTCGCCTCGGTCGCCTCGCACGACCTTCAGGAACCGCTCCGGAAGATCCAGGCGTTCAGCGACCGACTTCAGGTCAAGTGCGGCCCGGCGCTGGGAGACCAGGGCAAGGAATACCTTGAGCGGATCGTCACCGCGGTCTCGCGGATGCGGAGCCTGATCAACGACCTCCTGGCGTTCTCGCGCGTTACTCTCAAGGGCCAGCCGTTCGCGAAGGTCGATTTGCAGACCCTGTCCGGCGAGGTCCTCTCCGACCTGGAGGTCTTGATTCAGCAGGGGGGGGGAAGCGTCGTGGTGGGGCCGATGCCGACGATCCACGCGGACCCGCTCCAGATGCGTCAGCTCTTTCAGAACCTCATCGGCAACGCCCTGAAATTCCACCGCCCCGACGCGCCGCCCGTGGTGCGGGTCAGCGCGTACGAGGTCTTCGGCGACGACAAGTCGAAGCCGTTCGCCTACGAACTGCGGTTCACCGACGAGGGGATCGGCTTCGAGGAGGTCTACCTCGACCGGATCTTCCAGGTCTTCCAACGCTTGCACGGACGCACCGAGTACGATGGAACCGGAATGGGCCTGGCGATCTGCCGCAAGATCGTCGAGCGTCACTCGGGAACCATCACGGCGACCAGCGAGCCGGGGAAAGGCTCGACGTTCGCGGTCACCCTTCCCGTCCACCCCGTGAATCAGGAATTCTCACTGCATGACACCCACGCGCAGGCCGATCACGATTCTGATGGCCGATGACGACGCCGACGACCGTCAGATGACCAAGGAAGCTTTCGAGGAAAGCCATCTGACCAACGACCTGCGATTCGTCGAGGACGGCGTCGAACTGATGGACTACCTCCAGCGGCGGGGGAAATATCAGGATCCGGCGTCGTCGCCCCTCCCCGGGCTGATCCTGCTCGATCTCAACATGCCCAAGAAGGACGGTCGCGAGGCGCTTCGGGAGCTGAAAGCCGACCCGCGACTCAAGGCGATTCGGATCGTCGTCCTCACGACCTCGAAGGCCGAGGAGGACATCTTCCGCACGTACAACCTCTCGGCCGCTTCGTACATCACCAAGCCGGTGACGTTCGCGGCCTTGATCGAAGTCGTCCAGACGCTGGGCAAATACTGGCTCGAGATCGTCGAGCTGCCCGCCGAGCAATACGGTGAGCCGGATGTATGATCGACCCATTCGGCTTTTGTTGGTCGACGACGACGAGGACGATTACGTCCTGACCCAGGACCTGCTCGCCGACATCCCCGACATCCGGTTCGAGCTCGAATGGATCTCCGACCCCGAGGCCGCTCTTGAGGAGATGGTTCAGACGCGGCACGACCTTCACCTGATCGATTACAGCCTGGGGCGGGTCGACGGGCTGAGCCTGATCCAGGCCGCCGTCTCTCGGGGCTGCACCACGCCGATGATCCTGCTGACCGGCCTGGGCGGACGCGCCGTGGACATCGGCGCGATGCGCGCCGGCGCCGCCGACTTCCTTGAAAAATGGCACCTCGACGCCAAGCTGCTGGAACGGTCGATCCGCTACAGCTTGCAAGAGAAGCAGCACGCCGACGAACTCGAGCGCCGGGTCCGCGAGCGGACCGCCGAGCTGGCGCGAACAAACGAAGCCCTGGAGGCTGAGGTCGCGGATCGGATTCGGGCCGAGGAGGCGCTCCGCGCGGCCGACCGCCGCAAGGACGAATATCTCTCGACCCTGGCCCACGAGTTGCGCAATCCGCTGGCGCCGATCCGCAACGCTCTGGAGATCATGCGACTCGCGGGCGACGCTTCTCCGATCATCGCGGCGAACCGCGACATGATCGACCGTCAGGTCAAGCATCTGGTCCATCTGATCGACGATCTCATGGACGTCGCCCGGCTCTCGCGCGGGCTGATCAAGCTCAAGCTCGACACGATCGACGTCCGGTACGTCGTGTCGACGGCCGTCGAGAGCGTCCGGCCGATGTTGGCCAAGGCCGAGCACGACCTCCGCGTCGACCTCCCCGACGAGCCCTTGAGCCTGCGGGCCGACTCGACGCGGCTGGCCCAAATCCTTCACAACCTGCTGCACAACGCGGCCAAATTCACCGACCCCGGCGGCGTAATCCGCCTCTCGGTCGAGCGCGACGCCGAAGAAGTCGTGTTTCGAGTGAAGGACGACGGCCACGGCGTTCCCGGAGACATGATCGATAAGATCTTCGAGATGTTCACCCAGGTGAAGCAGACGGGGGATTCGGTCGCCAGCGGCCTGGGGATCGGGCTGTCGCTGGTCAAGACCTTGACCGAGTTGCACGGAGGCCGCGTCGAGGCTCGCAGCGAAGGCCAGGGGAAGGGGAGCGAATTCACGGTGCGAATCCCGCTTGAGAACCCCGATCAAGACGACGACTCGCGCCGAGTCGATAGGAAGTAATGGCGTAAGAATGATGATGACGTCAATATTTTCGACCGCGCCTCGTCGTCGGGTTCCGGAACTGATGGATCAGCCGGGGCTCGACGAACGAGAGCACGCGCTGGCGTTGACCTGGCTGGGTCGGATCAACGCCGTGAGCCGCGCGTCGGCGGCGCTCTGGCCTTCGCTGGAGCGGCTCGCCCGGGTGCAACCCTCCGATTCCGGTCCGCTGCGCGTGCTCGACCTGGCGGCGGGCGGGGGCGATACGGCCGTGGACCTTGCCAATCGGGCCGCGCGGTCGGGCCTGGCGATCGAGGTCGAGGGTTGCGATCTCAGTTCCCGGGCCGTGTCCATCGCTGAAAAACGGGCGGCGGTCGAAGGGGCTCGGGCGCGGTTCTTCAAGTTCGACGCCCTCGCTGATCCGATTCCCGTTGGGTATGACGTCCTGACGTGCTCGCTGTACCTCCATCATCTGGACGACGACGACGCGGTCTTGCTGCTGGGACGGATGGCGGCGGCGGCGAACCGGCTGGTGCTGGTCGATGATCTGGCGCGGAGCCGGACGGGGAGCTGGCTCGCCTGGCTCGTCTGCCGCGTGGCGGCGCGTTCCCGGGTGGTCCAGTACGACGGTCCCGCGTCAGCCGCGGCGGCGTTCACGCCGGCCGAGGCGCTCGACCTGGCGCGCCGGGCCGGTCTGGAAGGGGCGACGATCCGTAGTCACTGGCCGTCCCGATTCCTTCTATCATGGAGCCGCCCTTGACGCCCCCGGAGTTCGCCTGGGATTCGGTCGCGGAATCAACGTGGGACGTGGTCGTCATCGGCGCCGGGCCGGCGGGCGCGGTGGCCGCTCGGCAGCTCGCGGCGCGGGGCGCGCGGGTGTTGCTCGTCGACAAGAAACCGTTCCCCCGGCCCAAGGTCTGCGGCGCCTGTCTCAACGGCGCGGCGCTTCAGGTGCTGGAATCGATCGGTCTGGGAGAACTGCCGGCGCGGCTGGGAGGCGTTCCGCTCGACGGGGTCCGGATCGGGATCGCCGGACGGATTCAGGAACTCTCGTTGCCGCGCGGCGTGGCCGTCTCGCGGTCGCGACTCGACGAGGCGCTCGCGGCCGCCGCGGTCGACGCGGGCGCGTGGTTCTTGGGTGACGCCCGGGCGTCGATCGCCGAGGCGACGGCTGACGCTCGCCGCGTTCGTCTGACCCGTCGCGACGGCGAGGCGACGGTTACGACTCGCGTTGTTCTGGCGGCTTCGGGATTGGGAGGGATTGGGCCCGCCGACGACCTGGAAACGCGGACCCGCGTCGAGGCGCGATCGCGCGTGGGGGCCGGTTGCGCCGTCGTCGACTTCCCCTCGTTCTATCGACCGGGGACGATCTTCATGGCGGTGGGGAAGGGGGGGTACGTCGGCCTGGTCCGCGTCGAGGACGGCGGCTTGAACGCGGCGGCGGCGTTCGAGCGGCGGTTTCTTCGCCGTTGCGGCGGCCCCGCCCTCGCGGCGAGCAGGGTGCTCTCGGCCTCGGGATTCCCGGCCGTTCCCGCGCTCGGCGAAGCGGAATGGCGGGGGACGGTCGCGTTGACGCGGGCGACACTGCCGGTCGCGGCCGACCGCCTGTTCCTCATCGGCGACGCGA
>CALCIC010000867.1 GCA_937907405.1 uncultured Isosphaeraceae bacterium
TCACCCGCTTCAAGGGCCTCGGCGAGATGGACGCCGAACAACTCTGGGAGACCACCATGGACCCCTCGCGGCGGACCCTGATGCAGGTCCGTCTCGACGACGTCGCCTCCGCCAACGACCTGTTCACCACCCTGATGGGCGACGACGTCGAGCCCCGCCGCGACTTCATCGAGAAGCACGCCCTGGAGGTCAAGAACCTCGACGTTTGAACCGGAACGACCGTGCACTCCAGAATGAGACGAGACGTCGATCCGGTCCCACGCTTGCCGGATTCATTCGCAACGACGGGAAGAGAAGCCTAATCCAAGTGGAAGAGGAGCACCCCTTCGGGGGCGGGCCGGTCGACCGACCGGCGCGTACCAAGTGGGAACCGATGATGGGTATAGCCCAGAAAGTCGCGCGCAACTTCAGCGACGCGGTCCGCTCGCGGGGCCAGTCGTATTTCTCGAAGGGACGCGTCAGCCTGATGTCGGCGAAACCGAACGAGGTGGTGGCGCGGGTCCGGGGCACGACCAAGTACCGGGTCCGCGCGCGGCTTCGAGGGGCCAAGCTGCTGGCGTCGTGCTCGTGCCCGTACTTCAGCCCCCAGGGGGAGCCCTGCAAGCACCTGTGGGCCACGCTGCTGCTGGCGGACTCGCGGGGGTTCTTGCAGTCGGCGCCCAACATGGCGCTTCGGCTGATCCCCGAGCCCCCTCGACGGCCGACCGCCGGGCCCGGGTCCGAGGCCGGATCCGAGGCCGACGACGCCGGCTCCGGCGGCGAGCCCGCGCGGGGCGTCGACTACGGCCGGGACGTGATCATCGGCGCGCCCAAGCCCGCCGCGCCCCAGTTGCCGGGGCGCCCCCCCCGCAATCGCAACGTCGCCAAGGAGCGGCAGCCGCGCGGCCGGTCGCGCGACGGCGCCCCCCCGGCCCTTCCGGGCCTCCCCCCCGCCGCGCCCCGCGAGGCCCGGGCGAACGCCCGGGGCAAGACGGCGACCGCCGGCGCGGCCGCGGCGCGCGCCAAGGCCGTCAACCGCAACGCCAAGCGGCTGCTCGTCTACGTGCTCGACGTCAACGCCACCCAGTCGCACAACCAGGTCGTGATCGACCTCGCCCGCCGCCAGCGCAAGCCCACCGGCGAGTGGGGGCCGCTCCGCCCCTGGTGGTACGCCCCCCGCGCCGCGCACGTCAAGTACGACCCCGAGGACCGCCTCCTGCTGGCCCTGCTCGACGAGGCCCACCACGGCGTGGCGACCCCCGTCGCCGCCGAGGCCGTCGACGAGACGGGAAGGGCCGCGGGAGCGACGCCCGCCGCCGCCGTGCTCGCCGCCGGCCGCAACGGCTCGTCGCGCGCCGCGCGTTCGGGCGCCGGCGACATGCGAGGGACGCGCCGGTTCATCCTCCGCAAGGATCAGGCGGCGCTGGTCGAGCGGCTGGCGCGGTCGGGGAGGCTCCGGCTCCGCCGCACCGACGGCGAGGACGACCCGCCGACCATGCGGTGGGACGACGGCCAGCCCTGGCGGTTCAGCCTCGACGTCCGCACCGAGGCGGGGGGCAAGCGATGGACCTGGCGCGGCGGACTCCGCCGAGGCGACAACCGGATGGACCTGGCCGAGCCGTTGGTCCTGGTCCCCGGACTCCTGGTCCTGGGGGTCGGCCGCGCCGCCCGGTTCGACGACCTGGGGGTGATGACCTGGATCCAGCGGCTGCGGTACGAGAAGGAGTTGACCTTCGTCGAGCCCCAGCAAGACCTGATGCTCGGCCGCATCCTGGCCGAGACCCGCGTCCCCGCGACCGAGCTGGTCGAGTCGATGCAGCTTGAGGAGATCGCCGCCAGGCCCCGCCCCTGCATGACCCTGCGCAGCCCCCGGCAGAACTGGGGGCTGGCCGCCGACAAGCTGCTCGGCGAGCTGGAATTCGAATATGACGGCGCGGTGATCCCGGCCGGGCGGACGACCCCCCTGGCGGTCTCGACCGAGCTGGGCCTGGTGATCCGCCGCGACCCCCGCACCGAGTCGGCGGCCGACGTCAAGCTGTTCGAGCTGGGCTTCCGCGAGGCCAAGGACCCCCGGCTCGACCCCAACACCCTGGAGCTGCCGGCGAAGCGGCTGGAACAGGTCACCAAGGACCTGGTCCTCGCCGGCTGGCGGGTCGAGGCCGAGGGGAAGCTGATCCACCCGGCCGGCGACTTCAAGCTGGCGCTGTCGACCGGCATCGACTGGTTCGACCTCGACGGCGGCGTCGACTACGGCGGCCAGAGCGTCAGCCTCCCCGAGCTGCTCTCCGCCGCCCGGCGGGGCGAATCGATGATCCAACTGGGCGACGGCTCGATGGGGATGCTCCCGGAGGAGTGGCTCAAGCGGTACGGCATGCTCGCCGACCTGGGCTCGGCCGAGAACGGCGGCCTGCGGTTCAACGCCTCGCAGGCCGGCGTGCTCGACGCGCTTTTGGCCAACCAGCCCGAGATCCAGATCGACGCGGCGTTCGAGAAGGTCCGCCAGAACCTCCGCCAGTTCGAGGGGGTGGTCCCGCTCGACGCCCCCCCGGGGTTCCACGGCGAGCTGCGGCCCTACCAGCGCGAAGGCCTGCGCTGGCTCGACTACCTCCAGCGGTTCGGCTTCGGCGGCATCCTCGCCGACGACATGGGCCTGGGCAAGACGATCCAGGTCCTCGCCCTGCTCCAGCGCCGGCGGTTCCGCCGCCAGTCCAAGGGGCCGAGCCTCGCCGTCGTCCCCCGCTCGCTGGTGTTCAACTGGCTCTCCGAGTCCGAGAAGTTCACCCCGAGGCTCAAGGTGCTCGACTACACCGGGCCCGGCCGCCACGCGCTCCGCGAGAAGTTCGACGAGTACGACCTGATCGTCACCACCTACGGCACCGTCCGCACCGACATCGCCGAGCTGGCCGACGTCGAATTCGACTACGTGATGCTCGACGAGGCCCAGGCGATCAAGAACGCCGAGAGCCAGTCGGCCAAGGCCGTCCGGCTCCTCAACGGCAGGCACAGGCTGGCGATCAGCGGCACCCCCATCGAGAACCACATCGGCGAACTCTGGTCGATCCTCGAGTTCCTCAACCCCGGAATGCTCGGCGCCGACACCATCTTCAAGCGCTACGCCGGCTCGGCGGCGACCGCCGAGGGGGAGGACCGCGTCCTGCTGGCCAAGGCGCTCAAGCCGTTCATCCTCCGCCGCACCAAGTCCGAGGTCGTCAAGGACCTGCCCGACAAGACCGAGCAGACCCTCTACTGCGACATGGAGGCCGATCAGCGCCGGACTTACGACGAGCTGCGCGTCCACTACCGCGACGCCCTCTTGAAGAAGGATTCGGCCGAGCTGAACCGCTCCAAGATCGAGGTTCTGGAGGCCCTGTTGCGACTCCGCCA
>CALCIC010000868.1 GCA_937907405.1 uncultured Isosphaeraceae bacterium
ACGTCAATTTCAGACTACCTCGACATCAGGTAGATTTCCAGTCGCCGAACGCCTAGACGTGATCAATTTTCCGTGCCCTTTCTTTGTTTGGGTGCATACGTAAGATGCGCACACATAGGTTGTTTTGCCACAAGCGGCGAGACCGGATTTCTAAGATTCTGTTATTGGAGTGCAACCATGTTTATAATCATGAACTTAGTGCAATGCGTTAATCTTCTGAACATTGATCGACGCGGATTCACGCGACTCCGATTATGTATCATAATTGCAAATTTATCGTGGATTTACAACATAAAAGTATTGCTATATGGTCCCACTTTTGGATTATTTTGATCCAGTCGTTCGGTGTCCCCATGGGGAGGATCAAAGGGGTCAGGAACCGTTGTTTGGTGGAGGCGAAAAAGGGGTCAGGAACCTTTTATCTCTCCGACCCCTTTTTTCTTCGCCGATTCTTCCGCTCTCCGTTCTTCCTATGAGAAGAATCCACTCGCTGGCACTTCGGGCTGATACGGCTGGATTCTCGATCCAGCGACCGACGGGAAGCTCCGCCAGGTTCCCTGCTCGCCGGCGTCTGGAAACCTCGACCCCGGTCGCATGCGGGTGTTACACTTGGGCTTTCGGCCGATGATCGCGAGCCCAAGATGTCCCGGACCGCCGCGCGGGGAGTCGCTTGATGTCCACGGAAAGTCCTCCCCAGCCCAAGCCCCGGCCGTCGCCGGCGGCGGGCAAGGGCCGGTCGGCCGATGCGCCGGGCGGTGCCTCGTGGGGATTGCGGTTGTTCGACGTCGCCCTGATCGGGCTCTTTCTGGCGCTCGCGTTCCTCCTGGGCGTCTTCCCGCTCAAGGACACCGACTTCTTCTGGCACCTGCGGACCGGCGACCTCATCCGCGAGACCGGCCGGATCCCGCGCGTCGATTTCTACACCTTCACCCGCGCCGGCACCCCCTGGATCGATCTCCACTGGATGTTCCAGGTCGGCGTGAGCTGGATTCACGAACGCGGCGGCGTGCCCGCCCTGACCCTGGCGAAATGCCTGATCACCTGCGCGGCGCTCTTGCTGCTGATCACCGCCCGACGCCCGAACTGGCCGATCTGGACGATGATCCTGGCCTGGATACCCGCGCTCCTGGTCCTGTCGGGCCGGATGTACGTCCGACCGGAAACGCTCAGCCTCTTCTACCTGGCGATCTACCTGGCCGTGCTCTGCCGATGGGATCGGCGTCCCTGGCTGGCCTGGCTTTTGCCGGTCGTCCAGGCGGCCTGGGTGAACTCGCACGGCCTTTTCGTGCTCGGGCCGATCGTCCTGGGGTTCGGCCTGATCGACGCCGCGCTGCGGTCGAGAGGCTTCGACGGCGGCCGGAAACGATGGTGGACGATCGTGACGTCGGCCTCGGTGGCGACGGGGTTGGCCTGCCTGCTCAATCCGTACGGGATTCGCGGCGCGATCTTTCCGCTTGAGCTGGCTTCGACGATGAGCAACTCGATCTTCTCGGAGTCGATCGCCGAGTTGCAGACGATCCCCCGATTCATCGAGAAGGCGGGGCTCTGGGTCCTGCCGCTCCAGCTCCATTTCGCGACGATCGCGCTGGGGGCGCTCAGCTTCCTGATCCCGATCGCCGCGATCGCCTGGGCTCGGATTCGCTCGGCCTTGCCTTCCCGCTCGATCGCCGAGGACGATGAGCCGTCCGACCGCGCTCCGGCGAAGAAGCCGCGAAAGAAGAAGACGCTCGCCAGGGCCGAAGGCAAACCGAGCGACGCAAGCCGGAAGCCGAGGCGCAAGGCGGCGGCCGTCGAGGCCGACGACGACGGCTGGCGGATCAGTGTATTGCGGCTGCTGTTGTTCGCGTCGTTCACCTTGTTGAGCTTTCGGGCGACGCGGAACAGCCACCAGTTCGCGGCCGTCGTGGGGACGATCACCGCCTGGAACTTCGCCGAATGGATCGGCTCGCGGCGCGCCCGGCGGACGGCTTCCGAATCCGATGGGATCCGCCCGCGCCTCGTCGCCCTGGTCGCATTGATCTTGCTCGTCTTCGCGGTCGGCAGCGGTCAGTTCTACGCCTGGACCGGCGAGGGTCGGCGGATCGGCTGGGACGAGGAGCCGCTCTGGTTCCCTCACGCCGCTTCGCTGTTCGCCGGCGAGGCCGACATGCCCGACCGCTTCCTCAGCTATCACAACGGCCTTGCCTCGGTCTTCCTCTATTACAACAGCCCCGAGGAGCCCGGCGGGCCGGGAAAGACCGTTTACACCGACCCCCGGCTCGAAGTGACCGGCCCCGAGCTTTACCAGCGTTACGTGGAGCTTCAGGCGAAGATCAACGGCGATCAGCCGGGCTGGCCAGGGGACCTCGACGCGATCGGCCGGCCGTCGATCATGGTCGATCATGAGATGAACTCGCAGACCGGCGCGGTCCTTCTGGGGGGCGATCACTGGCGTTGCGTCTGGTTCGACGAGCTGGCCGCCGTGTTCGTCCACGATTCGTACAAGGCCGCGGTGGACGCGCACCAGGTCGACTTCGGCGGCCGCCACTTCCACCCTGGCGGCGGTTTCGAGCCCCAGGGCGCGCCGGCCTTGATCGCCGCGGCCAAGGGCTTGCGCAATTATGTGAATTACCATGGCGTCAACCGCGTCGATCTCGCGCGGCCGATGATCTGGCTGGGGCTCGATTACGCGCGACGCGTCGTCCAGGCCGCGCCCGACTCGCTGGAAGGCTGGAAGTCGATCGGCCTCATCGAGATGTTCAGAGACCCGCTTCCTCAACCCGCGCCCCGGTTCCGGCTGCCGTTCGATCCGATCTTCGACCTGTCGCCGATCCGCGCGACCCACGCGCTTCGCCGGGCCGTCGCGATCGCTCCGCGCGACTTCCTGACGCTGCTTGGGCTTCAGAACTGCTACCAGGAGCGGATGCTCCTCGAACCGCTCGGGCCGTTGCTCGATACGATCGTCTCGCTGAAGCCGCTCAACATTCACCAGGCGCAACAGCAAGTCCAGGCCGAGCGGCTTCGCGGCGAGGTCCGGGACCAGCTCGGCGCGCCAGCGGAGACGACCTGGCGGAACCTGGGGGAGCTCGACCAGATGGTCGAGGCCCTCCTGAAGCGCGGCCGAGCCGAGTCGGCCGCCGAGCTTCTTGAACGCGCCTACGCCCCCGGGCAGGCGCCCTGGGAGACGGTCGAGCGGCTGGCGACTCTGTATCTTCATCTGGGCGACCCCGGCCGGGCGCGCGCGGTCCTGGCCCGGGGGGCGAACGCGCCGAACCCAGCGGTCCGCGACGCCCGGCTCGCCGTCTGCGATCTGGCCGAGGGCCGATTCGCCGAAGCCCGAGCGCTCTATCAGAAGGCGATCGAGCGTGAGCCCGACCTGTTCGAGGCGCGATACGGGCTGGCCGTGCTCGAACAGGACGACGGCCGCGCGGGGGCCGCTTATGAGCAGGCCCTGTCCGCGGTCGAATGCGCGCCCAGCGACGCCGCGCGAGTCTCCGCTCGCGCCGTCGCCTCGGCCGTGGGACGATTTGCGCGGGAGCGAAACGCGGAACGGGGAGCCGAAGCTCCCCGTTGAACGCGAATCACCGATGAGGTCAAGGGACGAACGTCCGGAGCCGGTCGCGGCTCAGACGGCGGCCTTCTTCTTGGTCGGCTTCAGCTTGGTCGCGCGCCAGTCGACGTAGAGCGACTTGAGTTCGTCGACGGTCACGCCGCCGTGGTCGTCGCCGCTGTTCCAGCGCGCGAAGAGCGCCGTGTGGCGGTCGCGGAGCGGACCGCGCGGCAGAAACTTGCCGCGGAACTTCTTGACGAACTTGAGGCGAGGATCAGCCGGCTCGCGCGGCGCCTCCACCTTGGGCTCGACGGGAGCGGCGGCCTCGGCGGCGGCCTTTTCCTTTTCCTTGGCTTTCTTGGCCTTTTCCTTGTCCTTGTCCTTCGACTCGGGCTTGGGGGGCTTGTGGTCCTTGTGATCCTTGGCCTGGCCGTGGGGCTTGGCCTTCTTGTCCTTGTCCGCGTCTTTATTGGCCATCGAACAGATCCTGCAACGACGTCGCACGGTAAAGAAAAGGAAAGGACCGCCCGACGGCGGTCTCAACACAGCCTGCGCGCCCGCGACCGGGCGAAACGGCCGGACGGTGAGCGCAAGTTCGACCGTGCAAGTCTAATCCAAACACGGCTTTCCTGGCAAGCGCAGGAGCGGTTTCCCAGAACCGTCGCGATCCGCGAACCGCTCGAAATCGAGGCGGTTTGCGGATCGCTTGAGGGTTCAGGGCGACTTCGGAGCGAGCCCCGAGCGAGTGCTTAGCCCGGATTTCTCACCAAGGGAATGGAATCGGGCTGCCTTCTGTGTCATAGG
>CALCIC010000869.1 GCA_937907405.1 uncultured Isosphaeraceae bacterium
TCGACCGAATCACCTGAAAATCACCGAGCACCATCGGCTCGCCGTCGTCGCTCGCGTTCTCGTCCCATTCCGCCTGCCGTTCGGCTTGCTCAGCCTGATGAAAAGCGGACAGGCAGCTTCGGAGATGGTCGGCGATCAACGGATGCTCGGCGGCGAAGGTCTTCAGGTCCAGGTTCGGCCCGGCTTCCAGCGTCGCCCGGAGCGATTCGAGGACGCGCGCCAGCCGTGCTTCGTCGGAGACCTCAGCCTCCGAGTCGCCCGCCGCAATCTGGTCGTCGACGCCCATTTCGGATCTCCCAAGCCGCCCTGCGTGATACCGACGCTTAAGCTTAAAATATTCTAATCAAATTGCACGCTCGCGGTAAGTCTCATTGAGAGATTGAGCGATTTGAACTATCTTGGCCGAGGGGCTCATCGGGAGGTCGTAGCGGCCGGGCCTTCGACGATCGAATTGAGCCGAGGGAGGCATGGATGTTCCCCCTTTCGCGACCGTTCCGACATGGGCTGGCGACCGTCGCCCTGGTCGGAGCCACGGTACTGCCGACGGTCTTCGTGGCGACCTATGCTTGGCGGATCAGTCGCCCGGGACATATCCGGGACGTCGAGATCATGCTCGGTCGCCAGCTTGGGGTCCAGGTCACGCTCGACGCCGTGCGGTATCCCCGGCCTGGGGAAGTGGTTTTCCACGGACTCATCCTGCGCCAGGAAGAGCCGCGCGGCAAGGGGCTCGTCGAGATCGCCCGGGCGGGCGCAGTCCGGCTGGTTCGCGGCGATCGCGAACTCACCATCCACGCCGACGGTCTGGCCCTGCGAGGCGAGAGCCCGAAGCTCGCGATGGACCAGGTGGGATCCTTGCTCCAGCGCTCGGGAGAGTTGGCGTTCGACCACGTGAACCTGACCGCCCCGACCTGCAAGCTCGACCTGGGCGACGGCCTGGATTTCGTCGTTCAGGATCTCGCGGGGGCGTTCTCGGTTGATCAGGCCCGCCCGACGCTTCGCGCTGCCTATCGGCTGGTCGAGCCGGGATCGAAGACCCGTTGCGAGTTGACCCTGAGCCGCGACCGCGCCGTCGAGCCCGTGAGCACAAGCCTGGTGCTCAAGACTCTGGAAGGGCTGCCGCCGTCGGCCCGGCTGCTCAACGTCTTCTTCGACGCCACGGGCTGGATCGGCGACCGTGCCCGGCTGGACGGGACGCTCACGCTCCGGCAGTCGGGGGGCCGGCCGTGGGAAGGGGATTTCAGCGGCGATCTGCTCGATATCGATCTGGCCGTGCTGGTGGGGCGTCGATTTCCGAGGCATCGGATGGCTGGTTCCGCTCGGGTGGAGGTCGAGACGGCTCGATGGGGCGACCGGCCGGGGCTCGGGATGGGCTGGATTGAAGCGAAGGGAACGCTCCGCGGCGGCCAGGGGGCCGTCGGGGCCGATCTGCTGTCGGCCCTGTCTCGCGAGATGAAGTTCCGGCTCACACCCCGGGCTTCGCGAGTCGATCCCCGCCGAACCGAGATCGATTTCGCCTCGCTCGGCCTGGCGTTCGCCATCCAGGCCGACGGCGAGATCCAACTCGGCGGCGCGCTCGGCGACGAGTTTCCGCCCGACGTCGTGCTGGCCGGCGGCGGCGAGCCCCTCTCCTACGCCCCCCAGGGCGCCGCCAACGTCCATGGACTGATCAAGACGCTCTTCCCCGTCGCCGAGGCCCCGCCGGGGAGCCTCGTCCCCCTGACCCCCCAGTCGCGGGTGCTCCTCTGTCTTCCAGCCGCCCCCGAAGTCGCGTCGAAACACGTGCGTCCGATGGATGCCAACTAGCGGCGCGGGCTCAGCTCGCCGGTCCCGCGCCGCGGCCGGCCGTCGGTTACTCCTCGTCCGGCGCTTCCTCGTCGTCCGCGTCGATCTCGCCGTTTGGGATGACCGTCGCGAGGTGCCCGGCTCGGTTGGCCATGACCTTGGCGGCGATCTCCTCGGCGACGGCCGGGTTGTCGCGAAGGTAGTCCTTGGCCTTCTCTCGGCCCTGGCCCAGGCGGACGTCGCCGTAGTTGAACCACGAGCCCGACTTCTCGACGAGCTTGTCGGCGAGGGCCAGGTCGAGGACGTCGCCCTCGCGGGAGATCCCGTGGCTGTACATCATGTCGAACTCGCAGACCCGGAACGGCGGCGCCACCTTGTTCTTGACGACCTTCACTTTGACTCGCGAGCCGGTCACTTCCTCGCCGTCCTTGACCGGGCCGATGCGGCGGACGTCGATCCGGCACGAACTGTAGAATTTCAACGCCCGGCCGCCCGGCGTGGTCTCGGGGCTGCCGAACATCACGCCGATCTTCTCGCGGATCTGGTTGATGAAGACCAGGACCCCCTTCGACCGCGCCACGCCGCCGGTCAGCTTGCGGAGCGCCTGGCTCATCAGCCGGGCCTGAAGGCCGACGTGGCTGTCGCCGATCTCCCCCTCGAACTCGGCCTTGGGCACCAGGGCGGCCACCGAGTCGATCACCACGATGTCGACGGCGTTGGACAGCACGAGCATCTCGGCGATTTGCAACGCCTCCTCGGCGCTGCCCGGCTGGCTCACCAGCAGCGACTCGATGTCGACGCCCAGCTTCTTGCACCACGACGGATCGAGCGCGTGCTCGACGTCGATGAACGCCGCCACGCCGCCGGACCTCTGGGCGTTGGCCACCGTGTGCAGCGCGATCGTCGTCTTGCCGCTCGACTCGGGGCCGAACAGCTCGACGATTCGGCCTCGCGGCAAGCCCTTGCCGCCCAACGCCAGGTCGAGCGACAACGCGCCGGTCGAGATCCCCTCGACCTCCAGGTGGCTCCCCTCGCCCAACTTCATGATCGACCCGGCGCCGAACGTCTTCTCGATCTGGCTCAGAGCCGTGTTCAACGCCTTCGTCTCGGCCGTCGCCGACGCCGACGCCGACTTCACTTCGGTTGCAACCTGTCGCTTGGCCACGGCCTCGGCTCCTTGCTCGGTTCCTTGTGTTATGTACGTGCGATCACTATGGTATCACAGTGGGGTCATGTGGTCAAGTCGTCGTCTCGACTTCGGGCGCTGGCCAGCGGGGCGCGGGCGAGCGGGGCGTAGGCGGGGCCGTCGGGGCTCTCGGGCGTGAAGGTCGACGAGAACGCGACGACCTCCGCCACGGTGAACGCGCCGGCCGTCCAGGTCTGATGTCGGGCGACGATTGCGGCCAGGTTGTCGGGATGGGTCGCGCCTCGAGCGGGTTTGATCCTTCCCAGGGTGACGTGGGGGGAGAACCGGTCGTCGTCGGGGACGCAGCCGACCTTGTCGAGGGCCGCCGCCACCGCTCGGTGGAGGTCCGCGAGGGGTTCCAGGCCAGGGCCTTCGAGCCCCGCCCAGAGCACCCGAGGCCTGGTCAGGTTGGGGAACGCACCCAGGCCGGACACGGTCAGCTCGAACCGGCGGACGGTCCGGGCCGCCTCGGCCGCGGCGCCGCAGACGGCGTTGAGATCGACGTAGGGGACGTCTCCCAGGAACGACAGCGTGATGTGGAACGGCGGCGTCGAGTTCCACCGGACCAACGGCGCTTGCGGGGCGAGCCGGCCCTGAAAGCGAGTCAGCCGATCGCTGATCGCATCGGGCAGGGGGATCGCGATGAATGTGCGGGTCGTCTGAGCCATGGGGCGCTGTGGTTCTGTGTGGGATGCGCGGTCGTCGCGTCAATCAGCGGAGGGACATCTCGGCGCTGAACCTGTCGACGAGCCTTTGCTTCAGCCATGACAAGGGAGTGGGATCGGCCTCCTCATCCTCGAGGCCGCGCGTCACCTCGTTGGGCCGTACGTGGATGACCAGCTTGAGTTGTTCCGCATTCAACTGATCGGGATCGACGTCGTCCAGGAAAAAGCCGGTGAGCGGGTTATCGGCCTGGGTGAAGGCCAACGTCACCGTTCTTTTGCGACCGCCGTCGAGCCAGACCCGGGCCGACCCGCCGGCTCTCACGTCGCCGACGGCGATCCGGGTCTCGCCGAAGCTGACTACGAGGCCCTGAAGCGCGGCGTCGCCGTCGTTGACGATCTCGACGGCCCCCCTCGTTTCACGATACGCCCAGACGACGACCTCCAACCCGACCGCCAGCAGGACGACCGCGCCGATCAGGAGCTTTGCCTTGAGTCTCGACATAACGATTCGCTCGACTCGAAAGTGGTTTCGCGACGCCTCGCCTTTCTCTCAAGATCCCGCGCCGGGGGCGGACTGGCAAGGCAAGTGCGGCTGCTTATCAGCGCGAGAGCCTGTGTGAATGGGAACCGGACTTGTCGGTCGGCCGAGCCATCGGCTATTCTAGCAACATCGGCGGGGTACTGGCGCGTTTCGTTCCGCGCGAAGCGCCGGAGTCGTCCTCGCCTGTCCGTGATCGCGGCGCCCGCGTCCGACGATTGGTTCCAGGTTTCCGACAACTGACAACGTAGAAGGTTGATTGCGCAATGGCTCACAAAAAAGGGCAGGGATCGAGCCGCAACGGTCGGGACTCGAATCCCCAGATGCTGGGCATCAAGCTGTACGGCGGCCAGACGGCCAAGCCGGGGAGCATCATCTGCCGGCAGCGAGGGACGCGCTGGAGGCCCGGCAAGAACGTCGGGGTCGGCCGCGACTGGACGATTTTTTCCCTGATCGACGGCAAGGTCAAGTTCGACC
>CALCIC010000870.1 GCA_937907405.1 uncultured Isosphaeraceae bacterium
GGGATGGTCGTCCTGGCGGCTGTCGTCGGCCGGATGGCCGGGGCGGGACTCCCAGGTCCAGACGCTCGACCGCACTTCTCGGATCGTCCCGGGATGGCTGATCGCCGTGTTGATCGTCGTCGTCGGGTTCGGCAGGGAGCGGACCTTGCGTCGCGGCCTGATCGGGCCGCTGCTGCTGATGACCGCCGCGGTGGTCGTCTACGATCGCGTCCGGATCGCGCCGCCGCTGACCGCCGGGCTGTTCCTCGGCGCGCTCGGTCTGTTGCTCGTCCGGCTCGGCGGGTTCCTGCGAAAGACGCTCGGTGAAGCGATCGCCGGGCTCCGATCGAATCGCGGCCGCGCGCCGTTGCTGAGTCGCCAAGGGAGGCGGATCGCGACCCTTCTCGGAGCGTCGGCGGCGTGCCTGGCGATCCCGCCGGCCTGGGCCGCGCTCGACGCCGAGGGGCCGATCGTCGCCCTGCTCCCTTACGACGGCGGCTATAATCCCAAGGTCCCGCCGGCGCGGGTCGTGATTCGCGAGGACGACTACCAGCGGCTGGCGCGACTCGCGCGGCCGCCGGCCGCCGCCAAGGGCTCGGACCTGGCGATCCTGGCGGCCGAGCACCACGTCAAACGCTCGAACAGCCGCGAGCTCAACGTCGTCAGCGATTACACCCTGAAGCTTGAGCAGGGCTTCGCCGCGTTCGACTTCCCGGTTTCCGGCGCGCGCGACATCAAGGCGGTCGTCGACGACCAACCCGTCCCGGTGGTCGTCGGGCCCGACGGCGCGCGCGGCGTGGTGACGCTCGAAGGGGGCAGGACCGTCAAGCTCCAGTTGCGGCGGGTCGCCGTCTCGACCGCCGACGGCGCGCTGGAGGTCCTCAACCTCAAGATCAACCCCACCCCCCTCGCCCGATTGACGCTCGACCAGCCCGCCGTCTTCCTCCCCATTCAGCATGTGAACGCCCGAGGCAAGCAGACGGCCGAGGGTGATCGGACGATCCACGCGAACCTGGGCCCCGTCGATCACATCGAGATCGTTTGGAAGTCGGAACAGTCGGGGCTCGAACAACCCAGCGCGAGCGTCGAGAGCATCATCCTCTGGGACCTCGACCCCGCCGGCGAACGGATTCGGGCTCGGTTGACCTACCGACCGCGTCGACGCACTTCCAGGATCGAAATCGCCATGGAGCCGGGTTTGATCCCCCGCGCGATCGAGGTTCCGGGGCTCGTCGATTCGACCTGGGGGGGGACGCCGCAGAATCCCAGATGGATCGCGACGATCGATCCGCCGCTCCAGGACGGGACCACGGTGGCCCTCGACCTTTGGCGGCCCTTGCCGCCGGGAGAGTCCGTCGACGCTTCCGGTACGATCACGCGGCGGTTCCCCACGATCGAGCCGCTGGGCGTCGATCGCGAGGTCGGCCTGCTGGCGGCGCGCAGACCGAGCCACTGGACGGGCCGTCTCGAACCGATCCCCGGCGCCGAGGCGCTCAGCGACGAGGGTTTCGTGCGGGCCTGGAAAACCCTGCCAGACGACGCCCTCACGTTCGCGGGGACCGTGCGACTCAACGGGCGCGACGCCGTCGAATTTCGAACCGGGCCGACGCCGCCGCGTCTCAAGATCCGGCCCTCCGCGCGACTTCAAATCGAGGCGGGGCGGCTCGACTGCCAGATCGAGGCCGAGTTGACCGACGTCTCGGGTCTGCTGGACCACCTGGAATTGCAACTCCCCGAGTCCTTGATCGTGCTCGGCGTGGAATCCGAGGGCATGACCGATTGGAGTCGACCGGCCGGCGGGCCGTTGCAGGTCCGTTTCGACCGCGTCGAGTCGACTTCGCGACGGTCGGTCAAGATCAAGGGTTGGATTCCCTTCGCCGAGCTGGATGCGAAGACCAGGCCGAGGCAGATTCGGTCTCCCTTGCCCTGGATCGCTCTGGCCTCGCCCGGCGTCTCGACCGCGCCCGGGCTGCTCACGGTGGTCTCGAAGACGCCCGTCGAGCTGTCGGGCGCTCCCGACGGGGCGGCCTTGCTGTCGTCGGGGACGGCGGAAGGCGGCGGCCCGGGGGCGCGCCAGGTCGTCTACCGGATCGACGACCCGACGAAGGCCGGCGACCTGCGGTGGACCCCCGCGCCCGCGCGGGTCAACGTCCGGGTGCTGAGCCAGATGACGATCCATCCCGATTCGGCCGAGTGGTTCGCGGTCCTGCAATACGACGTCGCCGGCGGCTCGCTCGATGCGATCCATCTCAAAATCCCGACGGCCTGGGCCGGTAAGGCGCGGCTTCAGCTCAGCGGGCAGAATCATCCACTCACCTCCGAGTCGCGTGGCGAGTCGACGATCTGGAGCATCACCCCGGATCGCCCGATCTGGGGCTCCCAGCGCCTGGTGTTGCGGTCGAGCGTGCCGATCGCCTCGGAGCAGGAGGTCGCATTCCCCGAAATCGCGCCGTTGGGCCAGGGCGTCGTCGACGCCTGGCTCGGCCTGGTCTCCGCAACCGTATCGCCGCCGACGCCCACCTGGCTGCCCGGGCTTCGTCCGGTCGCCTACGCGAGTCGATTCCCGGCCGACGAGTTCGGCGACGCGACAGGGATCGCGACCCGCGCCTACCACGTCGAGCGCGAGAACTGGTCGCTCAAGGTCCAGGCGCCGAGGCGCTCCGATGCGTCGCGACCGTCGAACGACGCGGCTCGCGTGAAATCGGCCGAAGTCGCTTGCGTTCTCTCGGCCGACGGGGCGCTCCTCGGCCGCGTCTCGTATCAGACCGAACCGCGAACCGGCCCGTTCCTCAAGGTGGAATTGCCGCCGCAGGGCGTGCTGGCCTGGGCGACGGTCGCCGGAACGGCCGTGGCGCCCTTGCTCGGCGAGGGGGGGGAATGGATGATCCCCCTGGGAGAGCAGGCGTCGCAATGCGTGAACGTCATCTGGACCGAACCTCCGGCCGCCGTCCCGCCCTCCGGCTCGCGGTTCCTGACCCTGCCCAGGGCCGGGATGGGAAGGGCGTCGACCGTGGTCAGCGTACACCTTCCCCCCGACCGGAGCCTCAAACCCACGAACGGCGGCCTGGAACTCGTGGGATCGGAACACTTCGACCAGGTGCGTTCCGACCGCATCGCCCAGCGGATCACCGAGTTCCTGGCCGAGATCGATCGCGGCTCGGGCCGCGACCGGGAACGACTCGCCTCGCTGTTGATCAGCCACGAACTGGCGCTGCGGACCGTCGAGCACGCGTTGCGGGCCGTGTCGAAGCGCGGCGTCGACCGCGCGCGGCGCGATCGGGCGACCCGGGAGATCGAAGTGGTCAAGGCTTCGCGCGCCGCGGTGCTTGAAGCCGTCCGCTCAGTGGGGTTGGAAGAACAGATCGAAGCGGCTCGCGTGTACCTGGGACTCTCCGTCGAGACGGCGGAGGCGCAAACCCGGGGAGTCCCTGAGCCGGCCGGCGTCGACCGAATCCGGAAGCTCGGCAAGCCGACGTACCTCGAAGGGTCGGCGGCCGGGCTCCAGGACCCGCCCGTCCAGATCGAGGTCGTCGCCGACGGTCCGTCGTGGTACGCGGGCTCGTCCGCCGAGCGGGCGCGGTCGATGCTTCTCCTGGTGCTCCTGCTGGGGCTGGGGGCGATCGGCCTGACGGCGGCCCGCCTGGCGAGCGCCCAGGCCCTGATGATCGCCGCGAGTTTGACGCTGGCGGGTCTGGCCGGCGGCCCGCCGGGATTGGTCCTGGCCGCCGCGGCCGTCGGGGTCGGCTGGTCGTCCGCCGCGCCCCGGCGAACACGCGAGCCCGCGCCTTCGGCCCAACCCTCGGTCGGCTCCTCCGTCGTCGGCGCCGCGCGCTGAAACCGAACGGCGAAGACGAGGGGGCGCGGCGGCCCCCTCGTCTTCGCCTTCGCGCGTCGATCAGCCGACCAGTTCGGGAAGCGGCTTGCCGCCGTCGACGATCTTCAAGGGGCGGCCGAGCGGGGTGGTGTACTGGGTGTCCATGCCGATGCCCATGGTCTTGGTCATGGTGGCGATCATGTCCATGACGCCGATCGGACGGTCGGAGACGTCGACGCCGTCCTTGTCGGTCGAGCCGACGACCTGCCCCGACTTCATGCCCCCGCCCCCCATGACGACCGACCAACTGCGCGGCCAGTGGTCGCGGCCGGCGTTCTGATTGATCCGAGGGGTGCGGCCGAACTCGCCCATCCAGACGATCATGGTCGTGTCGAGCAGGCCGCGCGACGCGAGGTCGGCCACCAGGGCCGACATCCCCTTGTCGAGCTCGGGGAGCAGTCGCTTGGAAAGCGCGTCGAAGTTGTTGGTGTGGGTGTCCCAGCCGCCGAGGGCGACCTCGACGTAGGTCACTCCTTCCTCGACCAATCGTCGGGCCATCAGGCAGCCCGAGCCGAACGACCCCTTGCCGTAGGCCTCGCGGACCGCAGCGGGCTCGGAATCGAGGCTGAAGATGCTCTTGGTGCGGGGGTTCATCATCCGGATCGTCTTGGAGTAGACCGCCTTGTGGTCGACGGCCATCTGGCTCTGGCGCTGGCCGATGAACTGGTTCTCGACCTGGCTGAGCATCCGGAGCCGGCGTTCCAGGCGGACCTCGTCGACCTCGCCGGGGGGCTTGAGGTTGGCGATCGGGGCGTTGGGGTTCTGCACCATGAAGGGGGTGTACGACATCCCGAGGAACCCGGCGCCCACCCCCGGCGTGTTGATCGACACGCAGTGCGGCAGGTTGAAGTCGCTCAACTGCGAGCCGAGCTCCAGGGCGCAGCTTGAGCCCCAGCCGGGGTGGATCACCGTGGGGTTGGGGACGTAGCCGGTGTGCATCAGGTAGGTGCCGCGGTCGTGGTTGCCCTCCTTCGAGTCCAGCGATCGAAGGATGTTCAGATGGTGCATCTGCTTGGCCGTGTTGGGCATATGCTCGCTGATCTGGACCCCCGGCGCCGAGGTCGCGATCGGCCGGAACGGGCCGCCGTTCTTCTCGCTGTCGGGCTTGAGGTCCCAGATGTCCAGATGGCTGGGCCCCCCGGACATCCAGAGCACGATGCAACTGCGATGCTTCTTGCGGACGTCGGCGGCGTTGGCCCTCAGGGTGTTGAAGAACTCCAAGGCCGGAATGCTCAGGGACGTGGCGGCCATGTGGCCCAGGAAGTGGCGTCGGCTGAGTCCGCCGGGCGAAGCCATGTTCGAAGACGTCAAGGTCGGCTCCTTGTGGGAAAGCCCCCGCCCCGCCGCGCGGGGCGGCGGGACGAGGAAGAATCGGCGGCGTTGGCGAGACTGTCGCGTCAGTGGATCAAGATGAACTCGTTGGAGTTGAGCAGCGCCCAGAACAGGTCCTGGAGGACGTAGAGCGAGTCGGGGAACGCCTGCAGGTACTGCATGGCCATGTTGCGTTCCTTCGTCGTCGGGAACCGGCTCAGCGCCGCGAGGTAGATCTCGTCGATCATGTAGGGCGCCGGGGCCCGGCGTTGCTTGCGGGCCTGTTCCAGGACGTTGGCCAGAAAGCTGCCGGACTTGCCGGAGAGGGCGTCCTTCATCAGCTCGCCGTTCATCATCATCAACGACTGGGGGATCGTCCCCTGGAAGCTGGTCGCCTCATCCCCCTCGTCGTTGCCGAAGGCGAAGAGGAATTGCCTGAGCCAGGCTTCGCGCTTGGCGTCGTCGCGGCCGCCGGCGGTCTTATGGGCCTCGGTCGCCGTGAGCAGCGAGTCGAAGAGCTGTTCGGGCGTCATCGGCCGAAGCAGCATGACGTTGAACAGCCCCTCGTCCTGGCCCCCCCCTTTGGAGCCCCCCGCTCGCTGGGCGACGCTCGACGCCTGGTACGCCCTCGACGTCATGATCCAGCGGATCAACTGCTTGACGTCGTATTTCGAGTCGCGGAACGCGACCGCCAGGGCGTCGAGAATCTCCGGGTTGGCGGCGACGTTGTGGGGGCCGATGTCGTCGACTGGATTGACGAACCCCCGGCCCATGAACTGGGCCCACATCCGGTTGGCCATCGCCCGGGGGAGCAGGTCGCTCTTGGGGTCGACGATCATCTTTCCCAGCTCGACGCGGCGGATCACGTCGTCGCCGATCCCGATCTTCGAGCCGTCGAGGAACGTGGGGAAGGCGACCCCCATCATGCCGTTGCGGCGTTCGAACCGCGCCGTGGCGGTGGACGGCTCGTCGCGCAGCTCGGTGTGGTCGTAGGTTTCCAGGCCGGCCGCGTTGGTCGCGTTCTTCTCCTCGGCCTTGATCCCCCGGAAGAACGCGTTGATCCCCCAGAAGTCGCTCTGCTTCCAGTCGTTGTTCGGATGATCGTGGCACTGGGTGCATTGGATCTGCTGCCCCAGGAACAGCCGGGTCGTCCGCGCGGTCAGCGGCACGGCCTCCGATTCAAGGTGGGCGAGCGTATAGTTGACCGCGCCGTTCTCGCGATTCGAGCCGGTGGCCGTCACCAGATCGTAGACGACGTCGTTCCAGGGGCGGTCGGCGGCGAACTGCTTGCGGAGCCAGGCGGTCAGGGCCGCGCGGTCGATCCGCCTCCCCTGGTTGCTCCGGCCGATCAACAGCGTGGTCCACTCGGTCGCGAAGTGCTTGGGGAAGTCGACGTGGTTGAGCAGGTACTCAATCAACTTGACGCGCTTGCCGGACTCGCGGGTCCCGAGGAACGAACGGGCCTCCTCGACGCTGGGGATGCGGCCGAGGAGGTCGAGATAAGCCCGGCGGAGGAACTCCTCGTCCGACGCCGGCGCCGCCGTCTTGACCCCGGCGTCCTTCCAGGCCGCTTCGAGCAGCGGGTCGAGGAAGTTCTCCCGCTCGGAACCGGCGTCCATCGGCGGCTTTGGGGCCGGCCGGTCGCCGGCCGTCGCCGGCTTCGCGAGGATGACCAGAGTGATGACCAGGCCGGCCGCCGCGGCCGCCGAAACTCGACATGGTCGGCCGATCCGCCTTCCCTCTCGCGCAATCATGGGAACCTACCCTCCAGGGACCAGAGGCCGCCGCGGACGGTCGAGGGCCCGATCCGACGCAAAATCCCGTCTTTTTTGTGATCGAGGCGGCGAACTGGGAGAAGTGCGACGGCGCGAAACGTCAGCCGGAACACAACGCGGAGGGCGCTCCGTGGACCTTCCACACTCTTCTACGACCCCATACGATGTTAGTTCATCAACGTGACCGCCGCAAATTTCATCACGACTCGCCGCACGCATGCGCCCACCCAACCGATCGGGTTCCCCAGGTCGAGGACCGGCCTTGTCGGGGTTTCGGTCGCGAGCCCGACGTCGGTCCTTGGGAACGGTTGCATCGGCTCTGTGGGCCGCGCATAATGAACCTCTTCGCCGACCCCCTCGTATTGAGGGATTGAGCGAGGCCGGAGGATCCGCGCATCGTGTTCATGGATCGAGTCGTACCCGAACGGCGGGCGGCCCCCCCTTGACCGTCGGCCTTCCGATCGAGAGCGTCCCGGCCCGCCTGGGCTGGACCGCGTCGATCTTGAAAATCCTGGGAGGAACTTATCGGCATGTCCACGCCAGTCATGATCGAGGCCAACGGGCTTTGCAAGCAATTCGGTTCGTTTCTGGCGGTCCGCGACGTGTCCTTCTCGATCCCCAAGGGGCAGGTGGTGGCGTTCCTCGGTCCCAACGGGGCGGGCAAGACCACGACGATGCGGCTGCTCACCGGGTTCGTGGCGCCCACGCACGGCTCGGCCCGGATCGCCGGGATCAACGTCCAGGACCACCGGATCGAGGCCGCCGAGCGGCTCGGATACCTGCCTGAGAACGGGCCGCTCTACATCGACATGACGCCGATCGGCCTGCTTCGGTTCTTCGGCGCGGCCCGAGGGCTGGCCGGGGCGCGGTTGGCCGGCCGGATCGACGCCGTGGTCGACCAGTGCGCGTTGAACACGGTCGCCCACAAGCCGATCGGCAAGCTCTCCAAGGGCTACCGCCAGCGCGTGTCGATGGCCCAGGCGATCCTCCACGACCCCGACGTGCTGATCATGGACGAGCCCACCAGCGGCCTCGATCCGAACCAGATTCGAGGGGTCCGGTCGCTGATTCGGGACCTCGGCAAGACCAAGACCGTGCTGGTCTCGACCCACATCCTCCAGGAGGTCGAGCCGATCGCCGGCCGCGTGCTGTTCATCCACGACGGCAAGATCGTCTTCGACGGCGCCCCCTCCGACCTGGCTCGCAAGAACGGCACCCTGGAAGAAGCCTTCTACTCGTTGACGGCCCAGCCGGTCTGAAGTCCGGAGGAAGCGGCCGACGGATCAGCGACGCCCTGAACGGCCTCGCGTCGGCCGCCCCATCCATTTTATTCCCCCATAGAGGTATCCCCGCGGTGAGCACGCTCGAATCCGATCCCGGCGTCCAGAAGCCGGCGCCTTCAGCAGCTTCGTCACGGCAAGGCGGAATCCGACCGTTCCGGGCCAACGTGATCTGGGCCGTCTTCAAGCGCAATCTCCAGAGCTACTTCAGCAATCCGGCCGGATACGTGTTCATCACGCTGTTCGTCCTGATCTGCTCGGC
>CALCIC010000871.1 GCA_937907405.1 uncultured Isosphaeraceae bacterium
GCGTCGAGATCCTCTCGGCCCTCCAGGACCGACTCCCCGACGCGCCGCCGGTCCGGCCCGACCAACTCGGGACCATCCGGTCGCTCCGCGACATCGTCGGACTGCTCCACGTCGCGGGCGCGGCGCCCGCGCCGGCCGCCGTCGCGGCGCCGAGCGTCGACGGCGGCGGCAAGACGGCCGACGTGCTGCTCGCGGTCGTCGCCGAGAAGACCGGATACCCCGCCGACATGCTCGAACTCGACATGCAGCTCGACGCCGACCTCGGCATCGACTCCATCAAACGCGTCGAGATCCTCTCGGCCCTCCAGGACCGACTCCCCGACGCGCCGCCGGTCCGACCCGACCAGCTCGGGACCATCCGGTCGCTCCGCGACATCGTCGGACTGCTTGATACGGGAACGGCCGCCGCCCACCCGGTCGACGCCCCCTCTTGCAAGCGAGACGCGCCCTGCGAGCCGTCGAAGGCGGGGCCACTCGACCGATTGACGCCCCGCCCCCACCCGATCGACGCGCCCGACGCTCGCGAGACGATCCGCCTGGCGACCGGCGGCGAGGTCTGGATCACGAACGACGGTTCGGCGCTGACGGCGGCCGTCGAAGCGGCCCTGGCCGATCGGGGGCTTCGCGGCCGGGTGGTCGCGCCGGCCGACGCCGACGAGGCGGCGCGCGGTCCGGCGCCGTGCGGCCTGATCGTGCTCGCGCCGGCGTCGGGCGTCGACGCGTCGTTCGTCAAGGACGCGTTCCGACTGATCCGCGCGGCGGGGCCGTTGTTGCGGAGCGAGGCGAGCCGGGGGGGCGCGTCGTCCCTTGTCACGGTGTCGCGGCTCGACGGCGGGTTCGGCCTTGAGGGGCTCGGGGGGGCGGTCGAGCCGATCTCCGGCGGCCTCGCCGGCCTGTCCAAGACGGCGGGCTGGGAATGGCCCGAGGTGCATTGCAAGGCCGTCGACCTGGACCGGAACGAGACGAACGCCGCCGAGTCGGCCCGGAGGATCGTCGAGGAGCTGTTCCGCCGCGGTCCGGCCGAGGTCGGTCTGTCGGCGGCGCGGACGATCGAGGTCGCGCTCGACCGCGTGGAATGGCTGTCCGGCAACCACCGGCGAAAGCCGGTCGTCGACCCCGGGGACCTGGTCGTGATCACCGGCGGCGCCCGGGGGATCACCGCCGAGGCGGCCGTCGCGCTGGCCGCTGAGTTCCGCCCGCGATTGCTTTTGCTGGGCCGAACGCCGGTCCCCGACGCCGAGCCCGAATGGCTGGCCTCGGCCCACGACGAGGCGGCGATCCGCAACGCGGTCCGGCTCCATGCGACCGAGCCGACGACGCCCCAGAAGCTCAACGAACACGGCCGGCGGATCATCGCCCAGCGCGAGATCCGCCGGACCCTCGACCGGATCAAGCAGGCCGGCGGCGAGGCGACCTACCAATCGGTCGACGTCCGCGACGCCGACGCCGTCCGGGCGGTGATCGAACGGACTCGGCACGCGCATGGGCCGGTTCGCGGCCTGATCCACGCCGCCGGGGTGCTGGCGGATCGGCGGATCGACGATCAAACCGACGCCCAGTTCGCCCAGGTCTACGACACCAAGATCGACGGCCTGAACGCCGTTTTCGAGGCGATCGACCCGACCGCGCTGCGGGTCCTGGCGGTCTTCTCGTCGTCGACCGCGCGGTTCGGCCGAACCGGCCAGGTGGCGTACGCGGCGGCCAACGAGGTGCTTAACAAGTGGGCCCAGGTCCAGGCCCGAAAGCTTCCGGAATGCCGGGTCGTCTCGTTCAACTGGGGCCCCTGGGACGGCGGCATGGTGACCCCTTCGCTGCGGCCGCTGTTCGAGAGCGAGGGCGTCGGCCTGATCCCGCTCGCCGAGGGCGCCCGCCTTCTGGTCCGCGAACTCCAGGAGTCGCGCGAGAACCCGGTGGAGGTCGTCGTCCTGGCCGACCCTCCGGACGGCGACGCTCCGGAGTCCGAGCCCGCCGAGATCGAGCGACCGGCCGCGACGACGCCCGAACGTCCCTCCGCCGACGATCTGCGTCCGGTCTTCGAGCGCCTCGTCGACGTCGGCTCGACGCCGGTGCTGCGGTCGCACGTGATCGACGGCCACGCCGTCCTGCCGATGGCCCTGATCATGGAATGGCTGGGGGAGTCGGCCGTTCACCGGCATCCCGGCCTGGTGGTCGAGGGGATCGACGACTTGCGGTTGTTCAAGGGAGTGGTCCTTCGCGACCACGGGCCGGTCGCCGTGACGCTGCACGCCGGCAAGGGGAATCGTCAGGGCTCGACGCTGGCGGTTCCGGTCGAGATGCGCGGGACGCTCGACGGGGGGCGTGAAGTGGTCCACGCGCGGGCCGTCGCGAGCCTGGGCGAGCGGCACGCCGAGGGGCGGCGGAAGCTGACCGACGTCAAGCTGCTGCCGCTTGCGGCCGATCGCGACGAGATCTACGAGCGAAGCCTGTTCCACGGTCCGGACATGCAGGCGATCGAGCGGGTCGAGGGCTGCGACGAGCGGACGATCGCCGCCTGGGTCGCCACGGCCCCCGCGCCCGCGTCGTGGATGGCCAAGCCGCTCCGCCAGCACTGGCTCACCGATCCGCTGGCGGTCGATGCGGCGTTCCAGTTGATGATCCTCTGGTGCCTTGAGCGGTCGGGCTCGGGCTCGCTCCCCGCCGCGATCGGCTCCTATCGGCAGTTCCGCCGGCGGTTCCCGGCCGACGGCGTCCGGATCGTGGCGTCGGCTCGCGAGTCGAACGACCGCCGCGCGATCGCGGACGTGGAATTCCTCGACTCCCACAACGAACTGGTCGCCCGCATCGAATCGTACGAGTGCGTGATCGACGCCTCGCTCAACGCGGCCTTCCGGCGGAACCGCCTCACGCATCTTGAAACGGCTGCCAACGGACGATGAGCGAGCGACGCACGACCGACGTGGCGATCGTGGGCTTCGGGGCGGTCCTCCCCGGCTCAACGACCGCCGATGCTTTCTGGCGCCTGGTCTCCAGCGCGCGCGACGCCATCACGGAGCCGCCCGCGGACCGCTGGATCCTCGACCCGGCGCGCGCCTTCGATCCGCACGTCGGACGAGCCGACCGCGCTTATACGACGCGCGGCGGGTTCGTCGAGGACGAGCCGGTCGACGTGGACGGTCTCGACGTCGACCCTGCGCTCGTCGCCCGGCTCGATCCCAGCTTCCGCCTCGCGCTGCGGACGGCCGTCACGGCATGGAGAGCGGCGAAGACCGAATCGGTCGACCGCGGCCGCGCGGGCCTGATCTTCGGCAACATCATCCTGCCCACCGAAACGACCTCGTCGCTCACGCGCGAGATGCTGGGGCGGACGATCGAGCAAGCGGTCGGCGCGCCGCCGTCGTCGTTCGAACGATCGACCGACGAGCCGCTCAACGCGTTCCCGGCCGGCCTGCCGGCGAGCCTGGTCGCCAAGGCGTTGGGCCTGGGAGGGCCGGCGTTCACGCTCGACGCCGCCTGCGCGTCGTCGCTTTACGCCCTCAAGCTGGCCTGCGACGAGTTGACCGCCGGGCGGGCCGACGCGATGCTCGCGGGGGGCGTCTCGCGTCCTGATCCGCTTTACACGCAGATGGGGTTTTCGCAGCTTCGGGCGCTCTCGCCGCGCGGCCGGTCGGCGCCGTTCGACGATGCGGGGGACGGGCTGATCGTCGGCGAGGGAGCGGGCCTGTTCGTCCTCAAGCGGCTTGAAGACGCAGTCGCGCACGGCGACGTGATCCACGGCGTGATCCGCGGAATCGGGCTCTCGAACGACCTGCACGGCGACCTGCTCGCCCCCAGCAGCGAGGGCCAGTTGCGCGCCATGCGCGCGGCCTACGAGCAAGCGGGCTGGTCGCCCTGCGACGTCGACCTCGTCGAGTGCCACGCGACTGGAACGCCGGTCGGCGACGCGGTCGAGGTCGAGAGCCTCAAGGCGCTCTGGTCCGATCAGCCGGCCGGGCCGTCGGGACGTTGCGTGATCGGCTCGGTCAAGTCGAACGTCGGCCACATGCTCACCGCCGCCGGCGCGGCGGGGCTGCTGAAGGTCCTGCTCGCGATCGAGCGCAAGGTGCTGCCGCCGACGGCCAACCACACTGAGACTTCGCCCCGGCTCGGGCTCGACCAGAGCCCGTTCCGCGTCCTCAAGGCGGCCGAGCCGTGGCCGTCGGCTTCCTCGGGGCGTCCTCGTCGCGCGGCGATCAGCGGGTTCGGCTTCGGCGGCATCAATGCGCACGTCCTGGTCGAGGAGTGGACCGGCCGTCCGGCCGCGGGCGAGTCGAAGCTCAAGACCCAAGCCTCTCCCGTCGAACCGATCGCGATCGTCGGCGTCTCGGCCCGCTTCGGGCCCTGGCGGGGTCGGTCGGCGTTTCAGCATCGCGTGCTGGAGGGGGGCGAGTCCGCGTCGGAATCGGATCGGCTGATCGACGACCTCCGGCTTCGCCTGGGCCGGTTCCGCATCCCGCCTCGCGAGCTTGAAGCGATGCTGTTGCAGCAGTCGCTGATGCTTGAAACGGCGGCCGATGCGATCGAGGACGCGGGCGGTTCGGCGGCCGTCGGTCTGAGGACGTGCGTCGTGGTGGGCCTGGGCCTCGACCTGAACGCGACGAATTTTCAGTTGCGATGGTGGCTGACCGCGCGGGCGCCGGTCTGGAATGCGGAACTCGGCTGGAACCTCGCCCCGCCCGCGCTCGACGCCTGGATCGCCGAAGCCTGCGACGCGGTCCTCCCCGCGCTCTCGCCCAACCGGACGATGGGCTCGCTGGGGGGCCTTGTGGCCAGTCGGATCGCTCGCGAGTTCCGGATCGGCGGGCCGAGCTTCACCGTGTCGAGCGACGAGGACTCGGGCCTGGACGCCCTCCGGCTGGCGGCCGACTGGCTCGCCCGGGGCGAAGTCGACTCGGCCGTCGTCGGCGCCGTCGACCTGGCCGGCGACGTTCGAACGGCCCGCGCCGCCCGGCTGCTTCACGCCCCCGAATCCCTGGACGTCGGCGAGGGCGCGTCGGCCCTGGTCCTCAAGCGCCGGGCCGACGCCGTCCGCGACGGTGATCGAATCTACGCCGTCATCGCCGATCCGAGCGAAGCCGAAAACCGGGCGGTCGTGCTGGATACGGTCCGGAGCGCGCTCGGCTGGACGGGGGCGGCCGAGGGATTGGCGGCCGTGGCCGCGGCGGCCGTCGCGCTCGACCAGTCGATCCTGCCGCGATCGGCCGGCGACGGCGCCGCGATCGGGCCTCGTTACTGGCTCCGCAATCGCGACGACGGCCCGCGCGTCGCCCTGGTCCGACAGCGAGCACTCGGCGGACGCGAGCAAGCGGTCGCCCTGGAGAGCGTGGACGACGCGCCGCGGTCCGATCGAAGACAGCCGCTCGGACCTCATCCCCGGGCGATCTTCGCGATCGCCGGCGACGACCCGGCCGGGCGAGCCGAGCGCCTGGCGAAGCTCGAACGCCTGGCCGGCGAAGACCCGGCGCGACCGATCGAGACCCTCGCCCGACTCTGGCGGCAGGCCGGACGCGAGGAGTCGGCCCCGAGCGTCATGGCCATGATCGCCGGCGACGCGGGGGCGCTCGCGCGGGCGATCCGGGCGATCCACGACGATGTGGAGCGAGCACGGCCCGTCGACCGATCGGCGATCGAGAATACCGGGGTCGAGGTCTTCACGCCGCGGCGCGATTGGGACGTTCCGCCCCGGGTCGCGCTGACGTACCCGGGGCTCGGCAACGTCTTCGCGGGGATGGGGAGCCGGATCTCCGCTCTCTGGCCGGAGCTGCTGGATGAACTCGAACGCCGGTTCGCGACGGTCCGCGATCAGTTCGCGCCCGACGTCTGGTGGAACGGCCCGCTCCCCTCGCGGTACGACGACCATCGGCCGGCGATCCTCGGCCAGATCGCGGTGGGCGCGCTGACGACCTCGCTGTTCCAGAAACTGGGAGTGAAGCCCGACGCGGCGCTGGGCTACAGCCTGGGCGAATCGGCGGCCCTCGTGGCGCTGGGCGCCTGGCCCGACCGCGACGACATGTTCAAGCGGCTCATGGCGTCGCCGCTGTTCGCGACCGAGCTTGCCGGCCCCTGTTCGACCGCCCGCCGGGCGTGGGGTCTTGACGAGTCGGAGCCGGTCGACTGGGTCGCGGGCATTGTGCCGCGATCGGGCGACGAGGTCGAGTCGGCGATCGGCGACGGCGCCCGCGTTTACGTCTTGATCCGCAACGCGGCCGACGAGTGCGTGATCGGTGGTCAAGGCGACGCGGTGCGCGGCGTCTTGCATGCCCTGCGCTGTCCGCTCCTGCCGCTCCCCCTGGTGAGCACCGTCCACTGCGCGATCGGCCGGGACGTCGAACCCGCGTACCGGGCGCTGCACGATCTGCCGACCGCGCGGGTCGAGGGCGTGTCGTTCTACAGCGGCGTCTGGGGGACGGCGTACGCGCCCGACCATGGGACCGCCGCCGCCGCGATCACGGCCCAGGCGGCGCGTGTCATCGATTACCCGCGCGTGGTCGAGCAAGCCTATGCCGACGGGGTTCGCGTGTTCCTTGAAATGGGTCCTGGCTCGTCCTGCACGCGGCTGATCGGCCGCATCCTCGGCGACCGCCCCCATGTGGCCGTGTCGGCGTGCCCGGCCGACGGCGACGCCCTGGACGCCGTCCTGCGCGCCCTCGGCGAGTTGATCGCCGCCGGGGTCTCCGTCGATCTGGGCTTCCTCTACGACCGACCGACTGAAGATCAGGACGACCGCGAGGCCGGCGCCCGCCGCGAGATCGTGATCGAACGTGATCGCCGGGTGATCGGTCGTCCGTCGCCGCCCCCCGTCGTCCCGACCGAGGAAGCCGACGGTCCGAGCGATTTCGCGTCGGTCCGCGAACTCGTCGAAGTTTTCCCCTCCGCCGTCGTACTGGATGAGGCACCGATGACGTCGATCCCTCCGATCGTCCCCCGACCGACGCTCGACCTCGCGGCCGACGGCCCGAGCGCGTCGTCCTCTCCCCTGCTCCGCCAGTTCCTCGAAACCCAGCTCGCCACCAGCCGGGCGCATGAAGCCTTCTTGCGGACGTCGCAAGGGTTTTCGGAATCGATGGGGCGACGGATCGCGCTGGAATTCGATTTGCTCGGCGGCGGCGCGCCGGTCGAAGCGCCGCCGGCGCCGCCGGCGGCCTCGCGAGCGGCCGGCGTCGAGTCTGTCGCCCTCGACCGGGCGCAGTGCCTGGAGTTCGCGATCGGATCGATCGGCGCGGTGCTCGGCCCCGCGTACGCCGAGATCGATTCGCACCCGACTCGGGTCCGGCTTCCCGACGAGCCGCTGATGCTCGTCGACCGCATCGTGACGATCGAAGGCGCGTTGAATTCGCTGACGAGCGGTCGGGTGGTCACCGAACACGACGTTTTGCGCGACGGGTGGTATCTCGACGGCGGCCGGATCGCCCCGTGCATCGCCATCGAGTCGGGGCAGGCCGACCTGTTCCTCGCCGGCTACCTGGGGATCGACCTGATTACGAAGGGATTGGCGGTCTACCGGCTGCTCGACGCCACGGTCACGTTCCATCGCTCGCTGCCCGGCCCCGGCGAGGTGATCCGCTACGACATCACGATTTCGAGCTTCTTCCGGCAAGGGGAGACCCACCTGTTCCGGTTCGGGTACGAGGCCACGGTGAACGGCGAGCCGCTCTTGACGATGCGCGACGGCTGCGCGGGGTTCTTCTCGGAGGCGGCCCTCGCGGGCGGAAAGGGGATCGTGCCTCGACCGCTCGATTCTCAGCCGCGCCCGGGAGTTCGCCCCGACGACTGGCGCGATCTGGCCCCGGCCTCGCCGACGACCCTCGACGCGCGACAGGTCGACGCGCTCCGCGCCGGCGATCTGGGCGCGGCGTTCGGATCGCCCTTCGATCGGCTCGCGCTGGCCGATCCTCTGCCTCTGCCCGGCGGCCGGATGACGCTCGTCCATCGCGTCAAGACGCTCGATCTCCGGGGGGGGCGGTTCGGTCTCGGGTTGATCCAGGCCGAGGCCGACATCCATCCCGACGATTGGTTCATGGTCTGCCACTTCGTCGACGACCGGGTGATGCCCGGCACGCTGATGTACGAGTGCTGCCAGCACACGCTCCGAATCCTCTTGATGCGTTTGGGATGGGTGGGTTCGGCCGAGTCGACCCGGTACGAACCCCAGACGGACGTCGCCAACCGCCTGCGGTGCCGCGGTCAGGTCGTCGAGACGACCAGGGTCGTGACGTACGAGATCACGATCAAGGAACTTGGCTACGGCCCCGAGCCGTACGCGATCGCCGACGCGCTCATGTACGCCGACGGCAGGCCGATCGTCGAGTTCACCGATATGGGTCTTCGACTCGCGGGAACGACCCGCGCGGAGTTGGAACGGCTCTGGGACGACGCCCGTCGGGGCGAAGTCGAGCCGCGAGCCCCGCAACCATCGGGGTTGGTCTACACGAGCGAGCAGATCCTCGCGTTTTCGGCGGGCGCGCCG
>CALCIC010000872.1 GCA_937907405.1 uncultured Isosphaeraceae bacterium
GGGGCGCTGGCTCGCCTCGGCGTCGGTCGAATCGCTCGACGCGGTGCTCGCCCACGAGCTGGCCCACGCCAAGCGGTTCGACCACCTCGTCAACCTGGCGCAGCGGGGGATTGAAGTCCTCCTGTTCTTCCATCCGGGGGTCCACTGGCTGTCGCGGTCGCTCCGCCGCCAGGGGGAGCACTGCGCCGACGCCCTGGCCGTCCGCCTCACCGGCGACCCGATGGCCCTGGCTCGGACCCTGGAATCCCTGGCGCGATCCCGCGCCGGCGCTCCGGCCTCGCGCCCGATCGGCGCGGCGCTCGGCGGCGAAACCACGTCCCTCCTTCCTCGTATTCAGGAGTTGATCGGCATGACGCCCATTCGCACCCGCTTCCAAGCCTGGCCTTTTGTAGCTCTGGCCTCGGCCCTGGCTTTCGCCTTCGTGGCGGCCTCGGTTGGATTCGCCGACGACAAGCCGCCCGAGCCGTCCCCTCAAATCGTGCCGGCCGTAGAGCCGCAACCTCCCGCGGCGCCGAGGCTCGCCGATCGCGGCGAGATTCGGCAGATCTCCTACCGGGTTCGCTTCGTCGACACGCCCGCCCTGCCCTGGTTGGCCCGCCTCCAGGACGGGCTCACCCCCTGCGAGCCAGCGGCGGACGCCCGGGCCTGGCTCCTCGACGACGGGGCGCGCGACGAACTCTTGAAGCGCCTCAACGCCGACCGCGCGACGACGGTCGTCCAGGCGCCGACGGTCACCACCTTCGAGCACGACTACGGGTCGATCGTCCTCGGCCTGGGATCCGACAGAGTGGAATTCTATAACCCTCTTGAAGTCGAACTCCTGGAGAAGCACCCCAAGTCGATCACCCGGGACCGCGAATGGCGGCCGCGCGTCCAACTCGCCGGTCGATGCTCCGCCCAAGGGATTCAGCTCTCGGTCGACCTTCGCGACTCGATGCTCCACGAGCTTAAGGATGATCGGGCGTCAGCCCCGAAGCCTGAGACCGTCGGATCGGCCGCGGAAGCCCGCGAGGTCCACTTCAAGGCTTCATGCGAGGTGCCCACGCATTCCAATCTCTTGATCAGCATGGGAAGCCGCCGACGCGGCGTCGGGTCCGACTCGGCTCCGGTCGAGCGACTCATCGTCGTCACGCCGCTTCGAATCGTCGTCGACTCCAAGGGCGTCCCCCGGGTCGACCCTCCCAACCCCCGTTGAGTCGCAAGACCAATCATTTGGAGTGCGGCGGCTCGCCGCCGCGCATGATACCTGGCTCATGCGGAAACAAGCACCCGCGTTCCAAATGGTTCGGCCCGTCGAGCTCAGCGATCCGCGGGCGGCTCGGCGGGCATCGTGACCATGCCGCCGGCGAGCATGTCCCAGTAGGCGGCGGTGCGGACGTCGACGCGCAACAACGCCAGATCGGGGTTTTCGAGGCCCCGAGGGAACCAGGCGCGGTAGGCGGGGCTCCAGAGCTCCTCGATCCTGTCGCGGTCGCGGACCAGGGAGGCCCGGCCGGAGAGCGAGAGGTAGCGGTGATCCTCGGGCGAGGCGTAGCTGACGTTGACCTCGGAATCGTGTCGGATCTCGTCGACCATGCCGGACCCGGTCCTGGTGAAGAACCAGAGGACGCCGTCGAACTCGGCCTCCTGGGTCGCCATCGGCCGGCTGTGCAAGGTCCCGTCGGGGGCCGTCGTGGTCAGCATCGCGACCCTGATCCCCTGAATCATCAAAGCCACCTTGCGCACCCCCTCGGCCGCCCCCGCCTGCTGGATGTCCATGGAACGCGCCCTCCGTCTCGTGGGATCGAAAACCGCCTCTTGAACTCTCAAGCAACTCCCACGCCGAAACCGGCGACCGGCCGAATCGGCAAGGGATTTGCACGTTGTGGATCCTGGGGGGACCAACCGGCGTCCCGCATCCTTTTGAATGACGACGAGGAGCGAAAGCCATGAGTCCTGACACGACCTGTTCGACGACTCGGCGGATCTGGCCGGCCGACATGCAGCCGTGCCACCGCGTGAACGTGGGAGAGACCGAGCGGCTGGCGTCGGTGATGGGGGGCGGGGTGCTCGCCCTTTTGGGTCTGACGCGGGGGGGCACGATCGGCTCGGC